>CAYFUJ010000036.1:0-2148 GCA_964346485.1 Candidatus Woesearchaeota archaeon | reverse complement strand
GGCATTTTCATACCTTCGGCAGGGTTTGGTACATATCATTTTTATTATAAAAACAGGCTGCCTAGTTACCCAAGAACTTATTTTAATAGATCGCCTTCCTCGAATAAAATCAAAGAGATTCAAAAAGAAAAAACCAAAGGAGAACAAGGAAAAGAGGAGGAAGAAAAAAAGAAGTACAGACGCAGAAGAAGAAAAGGAAAACCCTTCTTATCTTTAAGCGTAAAACTTCCGCAGAATGTTTCAAAGCTGGCCTCCTATGAGGCCGAACTCACAGTAAAAAATGAAGGTCAAGCCAAGGCAACCGAAATTAAAATCGGAGTAGCTGCGACCCGTGGGATAATACTTGATAAACCTTCAGATGAACATCCTTTGCTAAAGCAAGGTGAAAGCAAGACTTTTGGTTTTCCCTTTAGGGCAGATAAATTTGCTAAAAAGGGAGTCTACACCATAAGATTTGATGTAGGTTGCAAAGAGACTTCTTCCAGAAGAAGACGAGGATATACTCAGGCTGTAAAGATAGGATTAATAGCTAATCCAGAAAAGCCAAATAGCTTGATACAAATTAAGAATTGGCTAGACAAGAACTCCTACTCTTGGAACGAAATGACAGAAACCTGTGATAAAGTAAATTCTCTTTTTGCCTATGATCTGCTGATAATACCTCCGGAGCTTAAAATGCCTTCGAGATGGGTGAATAATGTCTCTACTTTTGTTGAAAATGGACAATCGATTCTTTTAATTGATAAGATAGTAACAAGTGAAAACGATGTTGTGGCTGAGATGCTTGGTTATAACGAAATGAAAAGCGAGCCTTTAAAGCTGGATAAGGGAATCTTGAAAATCAGAGGCGAACATCAGATAACCAAAGGATTTGCCATTGAAGACAACATACCTCTTTTTGCTTGTCGGGGCAATCCATGTAAACAAGAAGTTTCAACAGGCAGTATTGTCGCGGTGTTTTATGACAAGAGTGATCCGGATTCTGCGATTCCAGCGATAACCTATAATGAATATGAGGAAGGAAAAACGGTTCACCTAAACTTCCATGCAGAAGAAAATACGGAGCAACTTGATCAAATTCTGAAAAACTCTGTAGAATGGCTATTATGACCGCTTTCCTTGATTTTCCAACTAGATTGTTCGAAGACTTTCTAACTATTTTAGTTGTCGCATTAGCCGTTGATAAATATAGATGAAGTATATTGCCGCAAATGCTGACAATATTATTTCGATCGTTAAGATTGCTAAGTTTTGTTCGAATGCGGAAAAGTATCCTTTTTGAAGAATTATTGAGAAGACCAAAATCTGCAAGAATATGGCGCTGCCTACGCAACTTAGCCCTAGGCAATGAAATATGAATTTTATCCTGTGATCTTTTAGTAGATTTGAGGCCATTTGTGAACAAGAATTATTGAAGTCTTAGAGAAAGTTATTTTTTATGAAAAACTAATCCATATTCACAAGCAGTTGACGAAGCGATTAAGACTTTTTAATGGCGACACGGTTTTAAGCCTTTTCGCTCATGTTTTTTCTCTAAGGGTAATTTTTCTCTTCTTTTTTTACCGCTCATATAGTATACACTGTATCCGTCCTTTCCATCCTTATTCCATGTGGTGATTGTGCAATCGTTTCTTCTGCCTTTGTTTTTGGTTTTTTGGAGATAGATTGCTTTGTTGCAGAGGTAGCTTAGTTGCTATCCAGCTAAAGGCTTGCGATGCGGGTTGACTAAAAGTGAGTTAGGTTTGGAAGGATTTTTAGTAATTTTTGGTGATTTTCATGGTGTTTGTTTTTTTCTTTAGAGGTGAGTTTTGTTGTTTTTAGGGGAATTATTGTCTGGTTTGGTTTTTGGGTTAGTGTGACAAAAAGTGGTTTTTTGATTTCAGTGGAAATGGAAATATGTTTCTTCTTTCTTTGGTGAAAAATGAGCCAAAATTCCTCAATTTTGGGGAAAAATAAAAAAATTTAGTTGCAAAAAGGTGTATTTTCTTGGACACTATTGATAAAGAAGCGGAAAGTGGGGTTTTTGATGGTGATACCTCTATGAACAGTTAATGTTGAAAATGTAATCATAAAGTTGATTGATTTTTCCTTGAAAATCTTTCTGACTGAAAATTCCACTAATTTTTTGATTTGGTCTATCTTCCTGTT
>CAYFUJ010000035.1:0-5937 GCA_964346485.1 Candidatus Woesearchaeota archaeon | reverse complement strand
ATCTGACTTTTCTGAAATGAAATATGATTTCGGAGGAAAAAACCTATACATGAAACAACACACCCAACAAATGAGTTTCCCAGGAGTTGTGCATCTAGAGCAAGAGGCAGCAAGATTAGCAATTAATCTTACCCATGATGGAGAGTATGAATTTTATGTAAGGTGTGAGGCTGCTACAAATGGAGAAGCAAATCGCGAGGAGTTCTTGTTCAAGTTCTGCATTGATCCTGGTCCTGATACAACATCACCGATAATAAGAAGCTTTAACTGGCCAGATAATACACCAATTGCGTACTTTGAAGAAGATGATCCAAGAGAAGTCGATGTGACTGTTTATGTAAATGAGCCAGCAGAATGTAAGTGGAGCCATGAAGACAAGAGCTATGAAAACATGGAAAACGACATGGTATGTCCAAATAAAATAACTAATCACAATGCACAGTTAAGTTACATTTGCTCTGGAAAATTAACAGGTCTTGAAAATAGCGAATCGAACAAATTCTTCTTTAGGTGCAATGATAGTTTCGGAAATGTTAATATACAATCAAAGACACTGACTCTTATTGGAACACAACCACTGGTTATTTCAAGTGTCGAGCCAAATGAGACAACGATAAAAGGCTCTACTGATTCAATAAAGGTAACTCTCGAAGTAGAAACTTCTGCAGGCTATAAACAAGGAGAAGCAACTTGTGATTACAGCGAGACAGGCACGCCAGGAAGCTATGTAAGGTTTTCGGACACAACAGAGTCTCACATGCATTCAACAAATGTCTGGTTAGGTCCTGGAGATTATGATTTCTTTATCAGATGTTATGATTTAGCTGGAAATTCAGATAACAAACAGATTAGTTTCACAGTAGAAACAGATACTTCTGCCCCTATTGTTGTCAGGGTTTTCCGCGACGGGTCAAATCTTAAGATAATAACAGACGAGGAAGCAAATTGTGTATATGATAACAAAAATTGCCTTTATGATTTTGATGATGGAATAGATATGACTGGTGACGACAAAGTACATTCTACAAAATGGAATCCTGACAAGAACTTTTACATAAAATGCCAGGATGAGTTCGGAAACAGGCCTTTCCCTCAGAGCTGTAACATAATTGTAAGACCTTTTGAAATTTAATTCTTAAACCAAATCTAACATAGATTAATAAGAATTATTTAAGAAGAATAACCTCTGCTTCGTCTGTAATTAACATAATTAACTCTAGAAATATAATCTTTAATAATTGATATAAAAGTTTTTATTGGATGTGTAATAGTGTGCCAAAGAGTTGCTAAAGATTGTATTGGGTCATACCTTGCTTCTGTTATTCTTTTATCTATCTCAATTATCCTTGAAGGAAAATTAAAATTTTTTTCTCCAACTTCTGCAATTTTCTCCCAATTATTCCAACAAAAATCTGACAATTCATATGATATGTTGGCTGTGTCATACCCTCTTCTAAATCTTTGCCTTATGTCGTCAAATGTATTTTTTGGTTCAAAATAAGATTCTAATGATTTTTTGTTTTTCATGCCCTCTTCCATAAATAAAGATATAAATATTTTGTGATATTATTTTCTATATGAGATAAATTAATAAACTTATTTTCAAATATTAAAATATGAAAAACACTAAAAAGGGGCAGGTGAAATTGTCTTTTGGAATGATTTTTTCCATAATCTTGATAATAATTTTTCTGGCTTTTGCCTTTTATGCAATCAAGAGTTTTCTTGGAATACAGGATGCTGCACAAACGAAAAAATTCATAAATGATTTAAAATCAGACATCGATAGAGTATGGAAGAGCACAGAAAGTTCTAAGGAAAAAGAATACAGCCTGCCCTCGAAAATAGATGCGGTTTGTTTTACAGACGATGACTATGAAAATTTATTCTTTCAGGCAGATAAATATTTTGAAGGCGGAAAAATACAGCACATAGATATATCCAAAATAACCTTAACAGAAGACCCTTACTGTATAGAAAATATTAAAAGAAAAGTGAAATTAATCCTTATAAAAGGGATTGATGAGGCTTTAGTCACAGTAACCAGGTAAGAAAAAAATCGATAATAAAATGGAAAAGAATAAAAGAGGTTTTCAGATGTCTTTTGCATGGATTTTTGCAATCATTGCGGGGGCATTTATTCTCTTTCTTGCAATTTATGGTGTTACAAAAATTATGGAGAGGGGGGGTGAAGTAACAAGTGCAAAAACAGGAGTAGAATTAGAAAACTTATTAGATCCTCTTGAAACTAGCTTTGAATCTGAAAGAACCGTGCTTTTGAAAATGCCTGTCGAAACAAGGATTTACAACAAATACAGCATGTATGGAGATTTCGGAAAGCAAATAATACAGGTTTCTCAGAAAAGTTTTGGTAAATGGAGCCAAACAAATATTGACGTGGGTTTTCCGAACAAATACATCTTTTCTGAAAGTGTTGTTGAAGGAAAAAACTTCTTTATTTTTTCCAAGCAATTTAAATTTCCGTTCAAAGTCGCCGACCTTATTTATCTGACCTCTGCTGAGCAGGATTATTGCTTCATAAATGCGCCTGACGATATAGAAGAAGAATTATCAGACCTAAGCCAAGAGAATCTCCTTATTGAAAATTGTCCTGCAAAAAGCGTAAGAGTTTGCTTTGACGCAGGAATAGGGCCTGATCAAGACTGTGATGTAGAAGTCGATACTGGCAGCAGAGAGGTTGAAAAAGGAGGTCAGACTATGTTTTTCGAGACAGATGCTCTTATGTATGCTGCTATCTTCTCAGATAAGGGTGTGTATGAATATCAGATAAGAAGACTCATGAAAAGAGCGAACGAGCTTTTGTTGATATATGACGATAAAGCTGTCCTTCTTTCAAATCAAGGATGCCCTTCAGAAGTGAATATCTTTGTCCTGAGAAATGCTGTAAATAATGTTCAGGATTCAGAAGATCTCGTAGGGGCTGCTATTGCAGCAGATGATTTAAGAAGAGAAAATGATTATGCGGAATGCAGATTATGGTAAAATGACAAAAAACAAAAAAGCACAGATGAAACTTCAGCAGATGATATTTATGCTAATAGCTGTCACTCTGTTTTTTGTTCTCGTGGGATTGTTTTTTATTCTGATTGTTTTCTCTGGCGTGAAAGAATCTGCTGCCTTGCTAAAGGAAGAGGGTGCCTTGCTTCTGGTTTCAAAGCTTGCGAATTCCCCTGAGTTTTCGTGTGGAGACGCGTTCGGAACCACTAAGACGAGCTGTGTTGACAGCGACAAAGCAATGGCTCTTAAAAATAACATAGATAAATATTCTGGTTTCTGGGGGGTTGATGGAATAGAAATAAAAAAGATATATCCTGAAGACCTAGAGGAATGCACTTCTGAAAATTATCCTGACTGTGGTGAGATAGTTCTTTTACCAGGCAAAGGAACAGGAGTTTCAAATTTCGTCGCTCTCTGCAAAAAAGAAAATGTAGAAGGATGGATTTATGATAAATGTGAACTGGCGAAAATCGTTGTATATTATGGGGAAGATTAAATGAAAATGAACAAAAAAAACAAACGTGCACAGGAAGAAATTGTAGGATTTGTTATAATCATAATTGTAGTGGCAATAATTTTTCTCTTCTTCCTTAACTTTTATCTCAAGAGCGAGAAAAAAGAGGGTGTTGAGAGTTATGAAGCTGACAGCTTTATTCAGGCACTCCTGTCTTATACAACTGAATGCAGGGATTATCTGGAATATTTGCCTGTCCAAGATCTTATAATTGAGTGTGTCAATGGTGCCTCGTGTCTTGACGGACAAGAGGCGTGCGAGATTTTAGATTCCACGCTTGAAAATATTGTCACAGAGAGCTGGCTTGTGGGAGAAGACAGACCTGTAAAAGGCTATGAATTAAAAGTTATGGCAAATGATGAAGAACTCGTTTCATTTAGAGACGGAAATATCACAAAAAGTTATAAGGGAGCTAAGCAGGACTTTTCCAGAACAGGAAATTCTATAGATATCTTTTTTAGGGCTTATTATTAATCAAATTCTAATGTGAAGGGTAACTGTATCTACAACTATTACAGGTTTGTGTCTGATCCTTTTTTTTGTTTTTTCCTCTATCAGTTCTATAAAACCCAGCCTTTCCAAAAGCTTTATATCATCACTCACAGATTTAAAGCTCCTGCCCAATTTTTTGGCTAAATCATAAATTGAACCAGGAGATTGAGTTTTTATGGCATGTAAAAGTCGTGCTTTTTCATTACTCAGAAGCTTTCTCAAAACAGAAAGTCCTTCAAAATCATAATCTTTCTTAGAAGTTTGTGCTTTTTTGAAAATAGAGAAAGCTCCCTTAGATTGGGTTATCGTTATTTCTCTTATTTTTTCTTTTACCATTTTCGTCGGAAGAGCGCCAATGGTGATATATGTTATTTTCTTTTATATATCTCTATTATATATTTTTGACATATATATTTATTTTTATTATATATTATTAAATAAGTAATATATATTAATAAATCTTTTGTTCTAATAAAAATTGAGGAGTGTATTAATAATTTAGTAATACCAAAAGCTTTATAAATAAAACCCTAAAAAATAGAGTTTTTTCTTGAAAAGCGAAAAATCTAATAGTAAGCTTTTTAAAGAAAAATCAATTTTTATTGATATACCGACGACACCTTGGGTGTTCTAATAGGGGATTCAGAAACAGTAGAAAGAACTGATTAAAGTGAAAGGAGACTAAAAAAACTGTAAAAAAATGAGGAAAAAGAAGATATTGAATAATTTATATTCACACAACTTGGTGGTTTTACCCTATGACTATCAAGCCAGTGAAAATTGTCTTAGACAATTATTTAATATAGTTGAAAGGAGGTTGAAAAGAGAGTAAATATGAAATATAATTTTAAGCAGATTGCTGCTTTGGGAGCTAGCGCACTATTAATTGGTATGACTGCAGGATTGGCTGCGGCTGCAAATTATCCAGTACCATTCGTTGTCGGAGGCCAAGAAGACGTAGCTATTGTTTATGGTACAGGAGCCGGTGTTTCTTCCCTTGACCAAGTTCAGGCAGGAAACATTCAGACAGATTTAGGCATTAGTGGAACTACTATCAGTGTAGAAGGTGGTGAAGCTTTTGCTCTTGATAAGACTTCAAATCATTTCAATTTCAACGATGCATTGAACGCAGTATATTCTAGTTTGGATGATGATGAAATGACTTTTTTAGCTGATGGAGAGTATGATGAGGGTGATATTGATACAGATTATGAGCACACCATCACATTGAGTGCTAAAACACTAAAATTATTTGCTGATCCTGATTATAATGACGACGCGCCAACAATAGGATTCTGGTGGACTAACGCACAAAATATCCTAAACTATACTCTTACGTTCGATGATGCTGTCAACTTAACACAAATGGTGGATACTGACATGCCGTTGTTAGGAAGTGAATACTATGTTTTAGCTGCTTCAATTACTCAGATAAATATTTTGGATACAGCTGAAAAAACATCATTGGCAGTAGGAGAAACAGCAACTGTCGGCGGAAAAAGTGTAACTTGTACATATGTTGATACAGATAGTGCAAAATTCACAATTGATGGTGAAGCCACAGACGATCTTGAGAAAAGTGATCCCTTCAAGTTGTCAGACGATTCATACATCGTTGTGACAGATATATCATACCAAGAGTATGCCGGAGGTGTACAAAGAGCAGAGTTCGCTATTGGTTCTGGAAAAATTGAACTTATAGATGGTGAAGAGGCTGAGTTAAATACCGAAGATATAGATGGACTTGAAGTTGAACTTACAAACAGTTCAGCAGGAACTATTGATTCTATAAAATTGATCTGGAAATCAGACAGAGATAGTTTCTTGACTGAAACCAATTCTATTTCATTGCCAGCATTCGGAATTATTCAGCTTGCTTTTAGAGGATTAGATTTCCCTGCAAGTCCACCAGA
>CAYFUJ010000034.1:0-7607 GCA_964346485.1 Candidatus Woesearchaeota archaeon | reverse complement strand
TCCCCGGAGAAATAGCTCCATAAACAGCCCGAAATTCGTTAAAAGTAGAATATCTTGAAAAATTTGAAGCCAACCTGTAATAAGCATTTGATTTTTTGGCATCTCTCGATCTGTCGCTCTGAAAATAAAAATCAACATTCTTTGGCTTTAATCCCAGTGCTATATAATTAGCCAGATACTGATCTATTGCTATTTTTCGGAGTTCTTCCAGGGATTTTTCCCGGGAATTATAAGCTTCAAGATCTGCAACTGCAATATAGAGTTTTGCACCTAACTTCTGATAAAATATCATCTGCTGTGCAAGCAACATATGGCCAAAATGAAAATCCCCTGAAGGCATCAGGCCAGTCATCAGAACAAATTTTTTTCGATTTCTAATGCAATCAATAATTTTTTCAAAATCTCTATGCGCAAAAACAGCCTTTCTTCGAAAAAGAATGTTTTCACTAAAAACTTTTGGCAGACTTGGCAGTGGCTTTATGCCGAATTTCCTCATCAGCTTCTTATAATCAATCTCTCCAGAGACCTCCCATGGAGTAACTGTTGTTTTTTCTGTCATTGAATAAGGAAGGTAAATGTTTTTTTAAAACTATCTGACGAAAACACAAGAATATTTATAAATAATATTCTTCTTTAATCTTTATGAAAAAAACGAGGCTATTGTTTGCATTAGTGTTGATTCTTTTCCTACTTCCATTGATATCTGCAAAAGTAATAATCAGCCAGCAGCCAGAAGAAATCTATAACCTTGGTGATGTAATTTTTATTCCTGTAAAGATCGTGCCTTCTGGAGAGATGTTGGGCAGTTTAAATATTGATTTGATGTGTGAAGGAGAAAAAGTTAACTACAAAATCGGAATACCTCTGTTATCTGCTGGTGAGGAATATGCAACAGACGTTTATATTCCCCTAATAAAAAATGAAATCGGAGAACTAAAAGGAACATGTAAGATAAGGGTTTATTTTGGAAAGGACTCTGTTCTGACAAATGAATTTAAAATTTCTGATTTGATTTTATTGGAAACGAATTTTCCTGTTCTTGAATTTGATCCTGGAGAAAAACTCCTGATTGTAGGTCAGGCAACTCTAGAAAATGGTAATCCAGTAAACGGAATCATAGAACTCTCTATCACTGAAGGAAATAATCTAATATTGAATCATTTTGGAACAATAGAAGGAGGTAGTTTCTCGATAAATATATCTTTTCCAAAAAAAATAAAGGCGGGAGTTCTTCTTTTAAAATTAAATGCATATGAAGTAGATTCCAATGGAGAAGAGACAAACAAAGGATTTTTAGACCAGAATATAAGAATAAACCAGATTCCTACAAGTCTTGAAATAGTTTTTGAATCAAAAGAGGTAGAACCAGGAACAAATCTGAGAGCTAAATCTGTTCTCTATGATCAGACAGGAGAAAAAATATCTTCTACCTCTACTGTAACTATAAAGAACAAAAATGATAAAATTATGGAGCAAACTGAAATTGCAACAGATGAATTTTTTGAATTCCCAATATTATATAACGAAGCACCTTCAAAATGGAAAGTGGTTGCTTTTTCAAACGAGTTAACCACTGAATCACTCTTTACTATACTTGAAAAAGAATCGATAAACATTGAAATAATAAACAGAACGCTAACCATTACAAACACAGGAAATGTCCCTTATAATAAAACAGCCTTGGTTAAAATTAGTGATGAAATTTTGGATATTAATGTCTATCTTGAAGTTGATGAAAGCCAGAAATATATTATTACAGCTCCTGACGGCAAATATAATGTAGAAGTCATAGCAGGAGACAATGTAGTTTCAGAAGAAGTTCTACTTACAGGAAAAACGATAGATGTGAAAAAAGCGCCTGGGAAAATCGGAAGTCTTATAAAATATCCTATTGTATGGATTTTTGTGATTCTGCTTCTCGGATTTATCGTCTTTATTGCATTCAGAAGAAGTCATAAAAAGACCTTCATAGGGCATGAATCTTTCAAAACTAAAAGGGGAAAAGGTAAAATCAAAAAGGGAAAACTTCTTCCGTTGGCAAAAAAATCTCTCGTTAATTCAAGGAACAAAGCAGAGCTCTCTCTTTCAATAAAAGGAGATAAACAAAACGTAAATGTAATTGCTCTTCATATAAAAAATCTTAAAGAAATGCAGGCGAAAAAAGGAAGTGTGGAAGAAACTCTTCAAAAAATTGTTGACAACGCGGAGGAGAATAAAGCAGTGACATATGAAAGCAACAATATTCTATTTTTCATTCTAGCTCCAATAAAAACAAGGACTTTCAAAAATGAGAAAATGGCTCTGGAAATTGCAAATAAAATAAAAGAGGTAATTGAGAATCATAATAAAATGTCCAAGCAAAAAATAAACTTTGGAATTTCTCTCAATTATGGAACAATAGTTGCAAAACAGGACAAGGATTCTTTCAAATTCATGGGACTTGGAATGCTGATGAATACAGCAAAAAAAATATCTTCTCTTGCAGAGGGAGAAATCCTGTTAAGTGAAAAAATGAACGATGAGTTTGGATCTCATCTAAAAACAACAAAACATGAAAAAAGAGGTATGAATGTTTATTCTATAAAAGAAATAAGAAATGTTGAGGAACACAAACAATTCATAAGGAATTTCCTTGACAGAATTGAAGGTAAAGATAAAAAAGAATAAAAAATAATTACTTTTTCTTTTTTATGTCTTTTCCAATATTCTTTTTTCCCTTTTTTCTTACTATATGCAGTAACCTTAATGATATTCCTGCTCCAAGAATAATCAGACCTACAATAAACACAATCCAGAAAACAGTATTTATTTTGCTAAAAAATACTCCGACAAATGAGAGATAAGAAGAATCTTTCACCACAGATCCTATGATTTTTTCAAGCTTTAACAAAGGCAGAGAAGAAAGCACAAGAAGAGAGCCGACAATTACAGGAGTATTTTGTTTGTTTCCTGTTAAAAAGAAAATCAAAACAACTAGAACAACGAAGACAATAAGAGTGAGATAAAACTTTTCCTGCCAGTAATTTTTTGCTTTTTCTGAAACTAAAAAAAGAGGTAGTTCTGTCGTTTCAAAACAATCCCAAAAATTACAGTCATAATCATCGTAATAAATCTGCTCTATGATATTTTCTATTCCCTGCTCAACGATCGCTGATGGACTTTCTTCAATCTCATCTAAAATTTCGCACGGAATTACAAAAGTATATCCTCCCTCGGCAAAAACATAAGAAGATTCGTTCTGGCAGTGCTCTTCCATAAATTTCTGGGCCTCTTCCATTTCTTCTTCCAAATTAAAATCCTCTTCAATAATATTCAATTGGCCCTCAGTAAAATCTTTCAGAACAGGTCCAAGCTCTTTCTGTACATTCCCATATTTTAGAGAAGAAGACAATACAAAAAAAACATTTCCGAGAAGAAGAACAATAAAAAGAATAATGCATACAACTATTAATAAGCCACCTCTAATAAAACCCATGATAAATTAATGAAAAAAGTATTTATAAATTTTGAGAATTCGACAAAAACCTTTATTAACCAATTCAGTTTTTATCTTCTATGGCAGAGCAAAAAGAGGAACTGAAAAAAGAATCAAAAGAGGCTCAAAAGCCTGATTTTATAAAATGGTTTTCTGAATTGAACAAAGATTCTGGAAATATTGCTGGCGGAAAAGGGGCGAATCTCGGAGAAATATATAATCTTAAAATTCCTGTTCCTCCTGGCTTTGTCGTTACAGCACAGGCTTATGATTATTTCATAGAAAAGGCAGGAATTGATAATAAGATAAAAGCGCTTCTCAGCAAGATCGAATACGAGAACACAGACCAGCTGAACGAAACTACTAAAGAGATTCGGAATCATATAGAAAAGGCAAAATTGCCTAAGGAAATGGAGGAAGAAATTTTAGAGACTTATGAAACTCTCGGAGCAGAAGATTCTGAATTAAAAGGCAAATCAGCACATCATATTCTTAAAAAATCTCCTGAGCCAATATTTGTAGCTGTTCGAAGTTCTGCTACAACAGAGGATTTAGCTGAAGCGAGCTTTGCAGGACAGCAAGATACTTTTTTGAATATAAGAGGAGGAACTGAGCTTCTGACATCAATAAAAAAATGCTTTGCTTCTCTTTTTACTCCAAGAGCAACCTATTATAGATTTAAAAAAGGATTCAAGCATGAGCAGGCAAGTCTTGCAGTTATAATTCAGAAGATGGTTGATGCTGATAAATCAGGAGTAGTTTTTTCAAAAGATCCTTCTTTAAAAAAAGAGCACGTGGTAATTGAGGCTGTCTGGGGGCTTGGTGAAGGGGTTGTTTCAGGACGAATTTCTCCTGACAGGTATATTATTTCAGAAGAATCTGGAGAACTTAAGATTCAGAAAAAAGAAATAGCCAAAAAGAAAATCGCGATTACACGAGACTCTTCAGGAAAAAAAGAGATTGTAAAGCTCAAAGAGGAAATTTCTGAAAGACAGGTTCTTAAAGAGTACGAGATCAATAAACTAACAGAGATTGCATTAAAACTTGAAGAACATTACCAAAAACCACAGGATATAGAGTTCGCAATTGAAGCTGGGGAGATTTATATTGTCCAGACAAGACCAATTACTACATTGGAAAAAAGAACCGAGGCAGGTGCAAGAGGAGAATTAAAAGGAGAGTTGATACTAAAAGGGCTCGCAGCTTCTCCCGGAATCGGTTCTGGAAAGATAAAAATCATAAGAGACCTCAAGGATTTGGGAAAAATTATTCGGGGAGATATTCTCGTCACAAAAATGACAAATCCAGATATGGTTGTTACAATGCAAAAATGCGCGGCAATAATTACAGATGAGGGCGGGCTAACAGCACATGCAGCGATTGTCTCGAGGGAGATGGGAATTCCTGCAATTGTCGGAACCCAGGAAGCAACTACTAAGCTAAAAGAGGGAGAGATTATAACTGTGGATGGGTTCAACGGAAAAATCTATAAGGGAAAGATTGCAGAAAGTGTTCAAAAAGAGATTCTTCCTGTAACTACCCAAACAAAAACAGAAATAAAAGTTATTCTGGATCTTCCGAGTTTTGCAGAGCGTGCTGCAAAAACAAAATTAAAAGGAATTGGTTTAGCGAGATTAGAAGGAATAATTGCGGAATCAGGGAAACATCCAAAATATTTTCTAGAAAAAAATTCTTTGCAAGATTACGAAGAGATTCTTTTTAAGGGCATAGAGGAAATTGGCAAGTATTTTGAAGAAATCTGGATAAGAACTTCTGACATCAGAACAGACGAATTTCAGAATCTAGAAGGTGCGCCAAAAAAAGTAGAAGCAAACCCTATGCTTGGAATGCATGGAATAAGATATGGGATCAAGCACCCTGAAATATTTAAGGCAGAATTAAAAGCTATGAAAAGGGTTTCAGATGAAGGTAAAAAAATAGGAATACTTTCTCCACAAGTAATTTCTGTGGAAGAGATAAAAAAACTAAAAGAGTTTCTGAAAGAGATTGGGTTTGAAAAGGCGAAAGTCGGAGTCATGGTGGAAACACCTGCCTCTGTCCAGCTCATAAAAGAATTTTGTGAGGAGAAAATAGATTTCATTTCTTTTGGGACTAATGATCTTACCCAATACACTCTTGCTATTGATAGGGGAAATGAAGAGGTGCAGAGTCTTTACAATGAATTAGACTTGTCTATTCTTTACCAACTCGAGTATGTCTTGAAAATCTGTAGAGACTATGGTGTTGAGACAAGTATTTGCGGCCAGGCAGGAAGCCAGAAAGAGATGGTTAAGTTTCTGGTAGGGCATGGAATTGATAGCATAAGTGTGAATGCAGATGTTGCCGCAGAAATTGCAAATTATGTTGCAGAGCTCGAGGGAAGAACAACAGAGCAAAAAGAAGAGCGAGAGCCTGAGGAGACTTTTGTAAAACCAGAATACACAAAGCCTGAAGAAGTTCCAGAAGAAATTAAAAAGCCAGTGCCAGAGCCTGAAGAACCTCCAAAAATAAAAGGAGCAGAGCCTGTTCAGGAAGAAGAAGAAGAGCAGGAAAAAGAACCTCCTGAAACAGAACCGAAACAAGAAGAACCCCCTCCTGAAATACAATCCCAACCAAAGCCTGAAGAAGATGAACAGAAAGCTGGGGCTGAGCCAGCTAAACAAGTAGAACAGGAAGAATCAGAATTAGGAGAGAGATTAGAAGAAATTTCAAAAGAGCCAACCGAGGAAGTAGAGGAAAAACCAGAGACATCCGACGAAATAGTTGAAGACATTGAAAAAAGCGGTATTCCTGAACAAATAGCTAAGGAAGAAGAAAAGCTCGATGAAGAAGCTATGAAAGAACAAACTAAAGAAGAACAGGAAGAAAAACCACCAGAATCTGAAGAAAAAGAAAATAAAAAGGAAGAGATTCTTGATATTTTCTAAATATTTATAAATAAAAAATACCATTATAAAATATGGCTAAGATTTCTAAAAAAAGAGGAACAAAATCAAGAGCAAAAACTACGCACAAGAGAAAAGCCAAAACTAAAAAAACTCGCTCTTCTCCAAGAAAAAGAGCTGAAATAAAAATAGACAGGGCTCTTACAGATAATTTTATTACTCTTCAAAAAATTATGGTAAACTTCTCTACGAGATTTGATGTCCTCACAAACCAGATATCAAAACTTCTTGAATTATTTGAAATATCTGCAAAATCTCTTGCGAGAAGGGATCTTGAAACAGACAGGGGAGATAAAGATACCAAAAAAATTATGGAAAAACTCGACACTCTTTCTCAGCAGGCAGGATTAATCGGAAAAGGCCTAGCACTTATTCACGAAACGAGTTCTGAAAAAGAAAGACCTGCTATGCCGCCGACACAAAGGCCGTCGATTCCTCCAAGAAAACCAGCGCCAGGAATGCAGGGTTATCAAAGATCAATCGCATCTCGAGAGCCTGAATCTAAGCCTTCTGGCTCAACTAAAGAAATACCAAAATAGAATGTTTAAATGCTTAAACAAACTTCAAAAAATTTCAAGCAATTTTTTCTTCTAGAATTTACAAAAGAACTGATAAGAAACACCCTAACGTATAAAGAACTCAGGATAAAAAAAGAAGTCAGGCAGGTTGTTCATGAAAAACCCATAATAGAGAAACCTCTGCAAAAAGATTTAATCAAAAGAGAGGTTTTACGCGAGACAGTCAAGGAAAAAATAAAAAGAGATTTTGAAACTGTGTCTCAGCTAAAAAAAGAACCGGAAATTTTGTCTGAATTTAAAAAATACTCTCTTAAAAAACCCTTCTCTCCGAGAGTTCCTATTCCATACAGAATTCCAATCCCTCTTCAGATTCCTGAATCAAGACTTCCTAAGACAGTTGAGTATTTAAGACCTACTCCAACTCAAAGAGCTATAGACTTGGGAAAGCTCGACCCACTTGTAAAAGACCGTCTCGTAAGAGTAATAGAATGCAACGGGCCTGATGAAAGAATTATTGTAATGGGAGCAATGGGAAGAAAAAGCACAGGCATAACATTAACCAAAGAGGAAATAGATGATATAATAGATAGGTTCTCGAAAGCTGCAAAAATTCCTGTTCACGAAGGTGTTTTCAGAATTGTTTTCGGAAACCTGATTCTCTCTGCTATT
>CAYFUJ010000033.1:0-4565 GCA_964346485.1 Candidatus Woesearchaeota archaeon | reverse complement strand
TCTTCTTTTTCTTTCTGTTTTCTGAACCTCTCGGCAAGATCAATTACATCTTTCCTTTTTTTACCAAATCCAAATAAACCCATAAAAAATTTAAGATGTTGGTGTTTTTAAATTTAGTTATACTTTAATCCAATCCTTTTTGAAGAGTATAAAGCCGATAATAAATGCCTTTTTTCTTCATTAATTCAATATGGTTTCCTAGTTCTGCGATTTTTCCTTTTTCTAAAACAACTATCTTGTCTGCATTTCTTACTGTAGAGAACCTGTGTGCAATAATGAAAGTAGTTTTTCCTTCAACAAGCTTACTTATTCCTTCTTTAACTTTCTTCTCAGATTCCGCATCAAGAGCTGCTGTTGGTTCGTCTAAAATAAGTATTTTTGGATTCTTAAGAAAAGCCATTGTTATGGCAATTCTCTGCCTCTGGCCCATTGAAAGCCTTACCCCCTTTTCTCCAACCAAGGTATGATATCCTTTCGGCAAATTTTTTATAAAATCATCGGCAGAGGCTGCTTTTGCAGCCGCAATAATTTCTTTTTCAGTGGCTTTAGAATTTGCATATCTTAGATTATTTATTAAAGTATCATTGAATAAATTCAAATCTTGCGGAACAATTGCAATCTGGTCTCTAAGCCATTTTAATTGCAATTTTGATATGTCAGAATCGTCCAAAAGAATCCTTCCTTTTTCTATTTGATAATAACCCATGATCAATTCTGCTAAGGTTGTTTTTCCAACCCCGCTTTTTCCAATTAATGCAACAGTTTCCCCTGGATCAACCTTTAAATTAATATCTTTTAGTACTGCTTTATCCTTTAGATATCCAAAATTAACGTCCTCAAAAACTATTTTTCCTTTAACTTTATCAAGAGTTTTTTTTCCGTGCTTCATTTTCTCAGGAACTATCCTCCTCAATTTCAAGAATCTTTTTATGGCAACATTTGTTCTTTTGTATTTTCTATAAATACTACCAAAAAATCTGAAAGGCCCAAATGCTAGATTAATATATCCAAAAAACATAATGAATTGCCCTGGGGTAATACTACCTTTTCTAAGAAAAAATATAGCACTTCCCAAAACAGCCACAAAGCCAACGCTGTTAATGACTCCTTGGACAACCGATACTTTTCTTGATTTATCGGCAGCATTTTTAATAGTAGGCACTATTTTTCCTACGAGAGATTTGAAAAATCTTTTTCTTTCCTTTTCTTCCATGACAAAATTTTTGACAAGAAAGACATTGTAAAGTCTGTCATATACTTTTCCATACTGCTTCTCAAAAGCTTTATGTTCTTTTCGTCTTGCTTCAAGTTCTGGTTTTACAAGTTTGAGGGTCAAAATTGTATAAATTATAAATACAAATAAGACAATCAGGGCAAGCTGCCATCTAATTAAAATCATAGCAACCAAGGAAAAGAGCAGCATGAGAAATTGAGGCAAAACATCAGATACTGCTTCTATTAAACTTTGCAAACGCCATGTTCCTCTTGAGATTTTTTGCAAAACCTCTCCTCTTTGCTTTTTTTTGTGGAATAAAATAGGTAGGGTAAGAAAATGAGAGTAGGCATCAGCTTCTGCTTCCAGGGATATTTTTGATCCTGTTACTTCTCCCATATAACCTGTTTTATTCGAAATATAAGTTGAAAGCAGGCTCAGTAAAAGCCACAACCCAATGAGAGAAAGCAGAATATTTATTCCTGTATCTGGAATTATTGCTAAATCAAAGAGCCTACCATAAATATATGGTGTTACAACGGTGAAAAGAGCCCCTATAGTTGCTACCAGAATTATGGCTGTCAATTGTTTTCTGTTATTCTTAAACATATCGAGAACAAATCTTATCGTTTGTTTCATTTTATAAAAAATTCAAAATAGTTTATAAAGCTTTTTTATCGTCGAAAAAGCTTTAAAAAGATTTATAAATATATAATGATTATATTTTATTAGCAAAATATAGAAGAGGCTTCTACATAAATTTATATATATCAGGCACTTTGATAAATCATGGAAATTCTGGAGAAAATTGATCTGAAAAAGACCGAAGACTTTGAAGATTATGAGGAAAACGATGAGGATTTCCTAAAAGATTTTTTTGAAGATACCGAATAATCCCTTCTTCTAAGATTAGTTCTTCTAAAGAAACATTTTTTAAACATCCAATCTTATTAATATTAAAGAAATAATAACTGAGAAAATGGTAGAAACGATTGCACAGCTCATAGGAAAAATAAATCCAAAACTCTATGCAGATGAAGGAAAAAAGTTATTGAAAAAATACGGTTCTATAGAGAACATCCCTATAGATGAAGTTGAACCAAAAGCCATAACCTATACTCTCAAAGATGGAACTTTTAAGTTAAATGATGCTGGAACAGAAGCTTCACATTCTTTAATCTATGATTCCAGTTCAGAAACTCTCGAGCCTGTTTATTTTTTCATCTTGGACTTGATGAATGACTTCGGGCTTGAGACAGAAAAGTTAATTGACAATTTTACATCTTCTCCTGGTTCAGGGCATTTTGCAGAATTAGGGCAGAGAGCAACAATAATGCAGCAGCAGGGAACGAAAATCCTTGCAGACGTAAACAATGTTCTGAAAAGCGTGCTCAATATTATTTATGACTTAAAAGATTTCAGAATTAGACTTGACCAGTATGATGACTTAAAAACAGATAAGAAAGAGTCAGCCCTTCTTGCATTAAAACAGGTGTGGATGGATAGAGTTGATATAAACAAAGGAAACTCAAGCATAAAAGCTATGGCTCTCGGTCAGACAGGATTTCAGACCCTTATAGATGCTTTTCTCTTTGTCAAAGATGTCAAGGATGCCGATAAAGCTGATTTAAATGAGAGAGTTAAAAGAATTTTAAGGGCAAGGATACTTGAATTTAATCACTGGCTTGAAGAATCTGAAAAAGAGTTGAGAAAAAGGTACGAGATTGAAAGAACTTACTTAAAAACACAGGTTAATTCTTTAAAACTTTATTCAAGATGGGTAAAACCCTATCTTAAAGCAGCAAAGGATTTAGAAATGAAAGAGAGAGGAAGAGAGCCTGCCTTGGTTAAGGCATTCAATACAATTATTCTTGAAATGACTTTGCTGGGAAAAAAGAAAATTGATGTAAAAGAAGAAGCAATTTCAGGAAATCTTCCAAAAGAATTTGAAAGATTAAATACAAAAGATTATTACAGTTGTGTCCTCATCAATTTTATATTTCGTGGAATTCCCCAGAAAATAAGTCAGCAACCACACTATACTTTCGGAGGCAGAGCAGAAGTTTCTTTCAAAGCATATGTTCTTAACGAAGACGAATTGAAAAAACTTGATGAGTTGCTTGAAGAATCTGACCTTAATGATGTGCTTAGATTGATAGAAGGAGCGACAGGTGAGAGTCTTGAGAAGCTTCAGGAAGAGATTAATTATTTCCTTGAAGAAGCAGAGAGGGAAGAGGTGCGGGAGAAACAAGAAGAAGGTTCAAATCCATTCAAAGCGCTTGTCGGTGGATATAAAGAAAAACTAGCACCAGCAAAACCAAAAGTTTCTGTTTCTATATCTCCTAAAATAACTAGAACCACAATTAGACCAGAAACTTTTGCAGAAAAAAATTATGTGAGAGTCTTTGCAGGAGAAACAGCAAGAAAACTCGCATTTGATTTTTTTGATATTTACAAAAAAGCTCACGATATGCCAAGTTATACTTAAGAATAGTTTTATATATTTCTTTAACCTGATAAAATCATGCCAAAAAAGAAGTCAAAAACTGAAGAAGATGACATATTAAAAGAGATAGCTGAGAAATTAAAAGAGATAAAAGACGAAGAATCGCTTGATGAAGAACCTGAAAAATCCAGGCAAGAAGAAGACATTGATATGGGTGCCTTGGATTTCAACCAGTTTGTACAGCCAATGGATTTAGAAGACATAGGGGCTCCTGTTCTTGAGAGAATTGCAGGTGCTCAACCAAGGCCGATTTTTGTCGGAGGAATACCACAAACACCTATTCCAACGGCAGACGAGGAAAAGGAATCAGACGAATTCAAATATGTTCCTGGGCGAGAAGGAACTGGTGAGTCAAAATACATTGAATCAGAAAGAATTTCCAGAGAGCCAACCCGTATGGATTTGAGAAAAGCAGGAAGAGGGCCAGTTGAAATGATTCCTGCAGCAAACCAAGAGGCATTTTTCAGGCGCTCAGAGCCAGGCTCACAAGTTGAGTCACCGACACCTGGAAGAATATGGAGGGCTGAACGAATTGATACTGGAAGGGCAGGCAGAGAAAATCCTTCTGAAAGAAAAGAGATAAAATACGAAAAATACAAAACCAAAAACTCCTAAAAGTAAATTATATAAACAAAATCTTCATGATTTTTTAATAAAAAGAGGATAAAAAAGCAATGGCTGAATATAAAAAAAGCAGCTATAAAATCTCAAATATTTATCAGGGAGGATACTCAAGTCTTCAGCCATCAAATAGGTATATTGCTGCAGGAACTCTTGGCATATCGACAGATCCAAGAGTGGCAAATATCTTACAAGAAGTCTCTACAAAGCTTTCTACAGGAGTTA
>CAYFUJ010000032.1:0-6397 GCA_964346485.1 Candidatus Woesearchaeota archaeon | reverse complement strand
CCAGGATTTTTTTCTGTGCTTGAATAAGAGTTCTCTTTATTTCATTAAATTTTTCGGCATCTTTTTTCTCATAGGCTTTTTCAAATTCCTCAAAAGAAGACTCCAGTGTTTCGATAGACTGTTTGAGAAGTGAAATATTATCCTCTTTTATCATGCCTCAGAAAAGGAAATTATGTTATTAAATTTTTTTATTTTTATCTCTGTGGAATTTCTTGTTCGATTCCAAATCTGCTCAGAATCTCTGCGGGTTTTTTGTAATATTGCGTAATTATGTCCTGGAATTTATGAAACTCAAAAATTCTGTTTTCATACATCCTGTAAATTAACTGGACTCTTTTCTGAAATTCAGATTGAAGCTCCTCCATTGTAATTCCAAACCTCTTTGCAATTTTCTCAAATATCTTGCTGTTCTTCTTGAAATAGAACCTGTCTTCTGCAGGATTCCAGACAAAAGGAGTGTTCGTCATGGTAATCCCTTCATTGGTTACATTTATTATTTCCACTATTTCTTTTAGTTTTCGAGTTTCGTGTTTTTGTGCAATAGCATGGGTCATAATGCAGATACAATCAAGAACATTCAATAGTGTCGGAGAGAGCTCTATCGGAGGTGTTTCAAGCCTTTTTATTACAGTATCTACAGAGTCTGCGTGCATAGTGCTTATTGAAGAGTGTCCTGAAGCCATACCCTGAAACAATACATAAGCCTCTTTTCCACGAACCTCTCCCACGATCACATAATCAGGATTTTGTCGGAAAGAGCTTCTCAGCAAGGTGAATAAATCAATTTCACCCACGTTTCCTATTCCTATAGCTCCTCTGACAACACTCGGAAGCCAGTTTTCCCTCGGAAGATTTAATTCTCTGGTGTCCTCAATGCTGACAACTCTCGCTTCAGGAGGAATGAAGAAAGCAACAGCATTCAAAAGGGTTGTTTTTCCAGAAGAAGTTCCTCCTGTGATTAATATGTTCATCTTGTGCTGGACAAGAATCCAAAGATAAGCGAGCATTTCTGGGCTTAGAGTTCTGAAAGAAAGCAATTGCGGAGGAGTCCAAGGAGTTTTCGTGAATTTTCTAATTGTAAATGTAGGTCCTCTAGAAGTGATATCTTTTGTGTAAGTCGCATTTACTCTGCTTCCGTCTGGTAGACTTCCATCAAGAATAGGAGAGGCATAAGAGATGTGTTTTCCGCTTCTCTGGGCAAGTTTTTCCACAAAACCTTCAAGCTTGTTCATATCTCTGAATGTAAGGTTTGTCTTAAGATTTCTGAAAATTCTGTGAACAACATAAACAGGACTATCAACACCGTTACATTCAATATCCTCTACAAAATAATCTCTTAACAAAGGATCTATCTCATTAAAACCAAGGAAATCCCTCACGAGGTAATAATATATTTTCTTGTAAGATTCATAGGACATGTTTATCCCGAGTTCAAAAGCAATGATCTTGAATCTTCTGTCAATATAATCGAGAAGTTTTTCCCTGTCCTTTTCCACAATCGTATCATAGTTTATCATATCTCTAATCGCTATAAGAATCTGATCCTTATAACTCATCTCTGTTTTGTCAAGCCTTGGCTCTTCAATTTCATATAAAACCTCATAAATTTTAGGGTCCCAGTAGATGTGCACAAAAGCAAAAGGAGAGACAACGCTGTATCTCACATCAATTTTTGTTTTGTCCTTGATTCTTTTTAGAGGGGGAATTGTAGGAGAAAGATTTATTGCAACTCTCGGATAGTTTTGTATTCCTGCCATTTTAACCGACGACTCCTATATTGATGATTGTTTCATTTAGATCATTTTCTCCCTTGTTTGCTATGAGAATTGGATAAGAAGTTGAAGCCCTTCCTATTTTTTTTAATTCGTTCCTATTGTCATAAGTTATGTCATATTCTCCGTCATAATCCCTGGTTAATGTTACGTCGTTGAGTTTTCCTTTTTTTTCAGTAAACACGATTATATCCCCCACCATGACATCTTTTCCAGGCTCGCTATATATATGCCTGCTCTCAATTTCAAAAAAAAGCTTGTCATTTTCACCGTCAATATTCAGGGTTCCCTTGCTTATTTTGAGATCAATTATTCTCTGATTGCCAGGATCTCCAAGGTTTTTTATAATCAAATCTATGTTTTCTAAGACAGAAATCGACTGTTCTATGATTCCTTTATCCTGGAGCTCTTCTATTTTTGGTTTCACAAAGGCCAAAACCAGGCCGATTAATGCAAATGCGATCAGAGTATAGATTATAGTTTCTACCCAGATTTGCCCCTTTTTTTGGTCAAGCCTAAATAAAATCCCTCTTTTTTCGTCCATATAAATTTAAATTAAAATCAGTTTTAATATTTTTCCTATCGAATAAAATCAGCATCTTTCAATCTGATTCATAGAATCTGAGACACTGCACTGTGTACCTTTAATTATGGGTGCTATGCTTATAGAATCTGGTTTTTCTGAAAAGCCCGCACCAGTTATATTAAACACATAAGTGAGTCCTGCATTTTTCGAGGGAAGCTTTACATCTGACAAACCGTCAGGATAAGTAACTAAATTATCTATCTGAGAAACTGTTTTGCTTATTTTGAAAGTCGAACTGCTTCCTTCTGCAGAGATTCCGACGAGAACTTCATCAACATCTAAGTCACCAATAGATATGGAAAATCTGAAATCATCACCGATATAACAAGTGTATTCTGAATTCAGGCTTACTTTATCAAAAACTCCGAAACAAGCCTCGCTTTCTTCCAAACCACCTTTCACAATATTATTAACAATACCCCATATGATAACAACAACAGCTATTACCAAAAGTATTAAAATAAGCGTAGCAACAATAGGAGCAAGAGCTTTTTTGTTTACCATTTTATATCATCACTTCTTGTCCGTGTCTTTCCTCGCAAACATAAACCTGATTTCCTTTTTCAGATGCTCCCATCAGAACAGGAATCAGCAAAACCTCATCTGCTTCATAGAATTCTGAATATAGGCTTCCTGAAAAGACTCCTCCCTGCCTCAATCCAATCTCAGGCCAGCCAACACCCAAATCTCCCATATCTAATGTCTGGTAGCTTCCTTCTCCAGAAACTCTTGCCTTTATTCCATAAATAGGAACATTACCGATATTTGAGATAGACAGCATGCCTGTTGAGGAGGAATATTCTGATAAGAAATCCACATCATCACATACGAGCTTTATATTTGTTCCTCCAAACTTTGTCACAGCCTCCTCAGTAACACCCCTAAACCACATAAAAATAATTAATCCTATGACGACCACCATTGCAACCAGAAGAACTGTCGCAATAACAGGAGAAACCCCTCTTTTGTTTTTTCTCATCTTTTTTGAAAGTATTTCTGATTTATAAATTTTGATATTTTGATTATGGTATGCAACAACAGGTATCTGCTTGAGCACCTCCTGTACACCACTGATCTCCTACAGGTTCATATATTCCTCCGCCTGATACACAATTGCCTGCACTATTCGTGCAATAACCATTACTATAATTTAAAGAGACACAATACGATGGACAACTATCGATAATTTCACACAGGCTTGGTTCACCAGCACACATAAATCCAGATTCAATTAGACATATCGATGAGCAACCATCTCCATTATTAGTATTTCCATCATCACATTCTTCTCCTTCATCAATAACGCTATTTCCACACAGAGATTCACATTGTCCTGTTGCATTACACGTATATCCTTCAGCACAATTTTCGCAATCTGTAAGATTTCCACAAATAGTCCAGTTTCCACATTCATATCCATAAGTTTCACAAGTGTCAGTACACTCTTCAGGAGCCACACACTGTCCAGATGAATTACAAACCTCTCCTTCCACAGTACATTCCCCGCAATCCAGAGTTCCCCCACAGTAATCACTCCACCAATCACCGCAAACATAACCAAAATCAGTACAAGTTTTTGGAACACAGATATAAGGCTCGCCGATTATCTGCTCGACTCTGCAATCACTGCAGCTTGCAAATCTCTCTTTTCCATCAGATTCCTGAAACCTCGTCGGAATCAATCTCACAGAATACAACTCTCCTATTTCAGAAGGAATATCAAAGACATGATTAACTTCAAAATCTGGCTCGAAGAGATTATCTTCACTTTCAAAAAACAAAACAGAATTTCCAAATATAGTTCCTGCCTGAGATTCATTCAGATAATTTGATAAATCAATCGTCGCTAATTCCTGCTCAGAGCTGTTTGCTGCATGTATGAAATATCCTGCAATGTCAAACCTTCCGTTGTTTTTTAATGTAAGAATTAACTGAGAAGTGCCAGAATCAAAACTTGCTTCTTTTATAAAAAGAGAGGTTCCGTCAGGGCACTCAAGGGCCTGTTTTGGGATATATGTCTTCAGCCAAACATAAACTAATCCGCTTATTATTATTAAAAAAACCACCAGCAGAACATAACCAACCATTACACTAATCCCTTTCTTGCTTTCAAAAAACCCTCTTTTGTGCATTTTATCCAGTAATTATATATTCTCCTTTATTTATTTTTTGAGATAAGACAAAATAAAAATTTTTTCCTCTGTTTAATTCAAATTCATAGGGCATATCATCAACGTAAAGGGTTATCGTGTCTGTTGTAGGATCAATTCCACCTGTGAACTCTCCGGCTTCAGTAGTTATTGTTACAAAAGAGCCTGCACTGACAGAGACCTGTTTTGCTGTTTTTTGGTATCCTGTAACAGTTATATTACTCTGGTCTCCAAATATAAAATATAAATCCTTGTCTTTTTTCTGATAATCGATATAATTATCAGTGAAATCTAATAAAAGAGTGTAAAAAGCTGCATCATTCAATCTATAATAATCGTCATACAGCCCGTAATCCAGAACATATGCGCTTTCTATCTGAATCTCTTCTTTCAGGTTATCCAGTTTCATATCTGATTCTGTTCTCGAATAATTGAAAATTGTAAAAATCCCGACAACCAACATAGCCAGAACAACTGCAGATATCAAATAAAACTGGCCTTTTTTATCTCCTCTTTTCATATATCAAAAATAAAGAAAAAGAGTTTATTAAATTAGTGTTTAGAAAAAATCATCTTCCGAGTAGACTCGGAAGTTTGCTCGAGGATTATCAAAAAGCTACCCTTATTCTTCCTCAGCTCTGCACCCCGCTAAGCACCTATACAAATGTTTAGGGCTGCTCCGATCAAGGCCTGACCCGTTTCGCACCTGCAAGATCGAAGCGGACAAAGCGTCAACGTCCAAACAAGGACTTCTCAACGCACCTTTCACGCCCTTCCTTGCAGTCTGCCATAAAGCCCATTTGCAAGCAGCGGAGGGCTAACCCGCCGACCTAGTCTACAATAGACTAGGAGATATTTGAGTTTAAAAAGTTTTTTAGAAACTGCTTATTTCTTTTTCTTAGAAACAATGATAATCAATCCAATTACAATGATGACCAATATTATTGCTAATATTAATATTCCTCTTGTTCCTGAACCACCAATTACTGCTCCGGTTATTCCTGCATCAATATTTTCTCGATTTTCATCAGATGATTCTGAACCTGTATCACCTCCTGTATCAACAGTTTCTCCTCTAATTGAACTTAAAGAACTGCTAGAACCCCCAGACGATCCGCCTCCTGAAGAACCAGGGGCTGTTAATTCAACTGAGAAAGAGACAGTGCTTTTCCCGGTTTGATAGGCCTGATTTATTCCGACTACTGTTATAGTATTAGAACCTTCTTGTGCAGTTAGTGTTATATTAGGAATAAATGTTATATAATTTACAGAGTTTAAAGCATACATCCATGCAATTATTTCCTGGTCTGAGGAAACTTCTAGTCCAACCTTGAGAGTATCATATACTTTATTTATAGGAGAATAAATTGTTATTACAGGAGGTCCTGTACATACTCCACAGTCTGCTGAACAAGAAGAACAAGTCTCCTCACCTAGACAATAACCATCTCCACAAGTCGTTGTAGCTAAGAAATCCAACTTAGTATAACCGTTATTTTCAAAATTATAAGAACCCACTAACATACCACCCATATAAAATTCTATGAGCTTGCCTGCCCTGTTGCCTTCTGGATCTTCAACATAAAATATGTTCGGAGCATAGCCATATTTACCATCTTTTGTTACAGTTATATATTCATCACCTCCAACCTCTGCAACTATGACTGTATTATCAGGAACAGGCTGGTCATTGACTATAACATCACCATAAAACTGATGTGGAATGCCAGGAACAGCCAAAACTAAGCCAGATAGAGCTAATATAAAGAATAATGCCAGACAAATTTTTTTCGTTCTCATAGTTTTAGTCATAAAGTTTGGGTTTAAGAATTTAACTATTCTCTGTTATATATATCACTTAAAATATAAAACATACTAAATCTAAGATA
>CAYFUJ010000031.1:0-5485 GCA_964346485.1 Candidatus Woesearchaeota archaeon | reverse complement strand
CTACTCTTCTTCCTTCCAAATCTTGCTGTCCGACACAGCAAGCCATCTGTGTTATATGTGTGGTTCCTCCGCCACCGCCAGAGCGAATCATATGAGTAACAGGATTTTCCTCTGGAAATTCTTTTTTGACGACCTTTCCTATCTTTGTTCTTATTTCATTTAATACTTTCAAAATTTTAATCTCTCTTGATTCTTCTTTTGTCTTACCTCGGATTATTTCAAGCGTTCCCTGATTGTAAGAGTCAATTATCTCTGTTGTTTTTTCCTCTGCTTTTTTGATTATTTCTTCTGAAATCTCAGAAACTTTTTCCTCCACATCAAGGTCTTCGAGAGAAATAGTGATCCCTCTTTCTGTGAGATAGTTTTTCCCGAGATTAAATGCTTTCTTGACTATTTCAAAGGCAACTATCCTCCCGAATTTTTTATCAATTTCCTTAACCAAAACACCATCTTCATCACCAAAAAGATTCTTATCTATAATTCCCCTAGTCATTTCTCCATTCTGGATTTTTATATCTGAGCTTGAAAAATTGATTTTTGGAAGAATCTTTGAAAAGATTTCATTTCCAGAAATAGTTTTCTTTGAAAATTGGTAATCAACTCCTGCCCTATAAAGTATCTGGTTTGCTTCTTCTCTTGAAAATTCTCCGAGTCCTAGTAAATATCCGCCTGTAATAGCGTCGTTTATGCACCCTATCCAGTTCGTGTTATTTTTTGGAGAGATAAGATTTTTTTTGACTTCGAGAAGCACTTTTGCCTCTGCTTTTGCCTCTTCTGTCTGAGGAGAGTGAATATTCATCTCATCCCCGTCAAAGTCAGCATTGTAAGGGGCTGCAACAGCAGGATGCAATCTAAATGTTCTTCCTGGAAGAACCTTTACATAATGAGCCATAAGACTGCCTTTATGAAGGCTTGGATGTCTATTGAATAAAACAATATCTCCGTTTTCAAGATGTCTCTCTATCCTGTATCCTGGAACAAGTTCGCTGATTATTTCTTCTTTAAGCTCATCTGTTATCTTTTTTCTTTTTCCGTCAGGCCTTATGACATAATTTGCTCCTGGATATTCAGAGCCTCTTTCCACGAGTTTTTTTATCTTTTCAATATTCAGATCATTGACAGTTTCTGCAACAGTAACAACCTTGGCGATTTCATAAGGAACTCCCACCTCATTAATTTCTATTGAAGGATCAGGAGAGATGACTGTTCTTCCAGAGTAATTTACTCTTTTTCCAGCAAGGTTTTTTCTAATTCTTCCTTCCTTACCCTTGATTCTTTCTGTAATTGTTTTTAATGGCTGTCCGCTTCTGTGCCTTGCAGGAGGAATTCTTGCTACAGTATTGTCAAAAAAAGTCGTGATATGAAACTGCAGCAAATCCCATAAATCTTCAATAATAACTTCTGGAGCTCCTGCATTTAGATTTTCCCATAATCTCTGATTTGCCCTTATAATATCAGAGAGTTTGTGAGTTAAATCATCCTCACTCCTCTCCCCAGTCTCTAGAATAATGCTCGGTCTTACAGTTACAGGAGGAACCAAAAACATTGTTAGAACAGCCCATTCAGGTCTGAAGTTTTTCGGATTCATACCTATTTTTTCCAGTTCCTCATTAGGAATATTTACAAGAACCTCTCTTATCTCTATAGGGAAAATCCTTATTTTTCCTTTGTAAAACGTTGTTGGTTTATCTAACCTTATTTTTTCTTGTGGAGAATCACAATGAGGGCATTTTTTTGAGTCTTTTGCTTTCTTGATTCTTTGGCTTGGGGTATATTTTTCAAGATCTTTATCAGCGAGCATTAATTTTCCGCAGCTATGGCAGAAAGATCTAAGGAAAAGCTCAACCACAGGAACATATTTTAGATGAATCACAGGTCTTGCAATGTCAATGCTTCCCGGATGCCCTAGACACTCTTTCAGTCTTCCTCCGCATGTTCTGCACCTTACTCCTGGATCAATTGCTCCGAGTCTTAAATCCATCAAGCCCCCATCAACAGGATAACCGTCAATATCATAAAGTTCTGGAGTTACGATTTTTGCAACAGACATCTTCTTTATCTTCTCCGGGCTAAGCAGAGAAAATACCATTTCACTTATCTTTTTTCTTACTGGTTTCATTTACTCATATTTGTTCTTTAAGCCAAATGTCGTATGGATATGCATTCCCTGAAGTTCTTCCACGAGAAGCTTGAATGCGTATGAAACCTCGACAAGCTCGACTTCCTCACTGGCACACAAAGAACAGATGTTTTTATTTCGAATATTATCTTCTATTGCAACAGAGCCGCAATGAATGCATATTGGAAGAACAACTCTATCAGAGTCGTATCTCTCTTTTAATAATAGGGAAGCACCGTGCGCAACAAGAGCCTGCTGCTCCATTTCTCCAAGTCTCAGGGCTCCTCCACGGGCTCTTCCTTCTATAGGCTGTCTTGTAAGCAATGCAACTTTTCCAGAAGCCCTTCCGTGCAGTTTGTTCGCAACCATATATTTTAATTTCAGATAATATAGATTTCCCACGAATATTTTCGCCTTCATCTTTTTTCCAGTAATTCCGTTATACATGGTTTCTTTGCCGTCATACCTGAATCCGAATTTTTTCAATTGCTTTTCAAGCTCATCCTTGCCTGCTCCGGAAAAAGAAGTTCCGTCAATAATTTCTCCTTTAAGACAGCCGACTTTTCCTGCAAGCAATTCAAGAAGGTATCCGACAGTCATTCTGCTTGGAAGCCCGTGAGGATTGAATATGACGTCAGGTCTTATTCCCTTGGAAGTGAAAGGAATGTCTTCCTCGTCTGCAATTAATCCGAGAACTCCTTTTTGTCCGTGAGATGTTGCAAATTTGTCACCCAATTCCGGAATTCTCAGATCACGGGTTTTTACCTGGACAATTTTATTTCCGCCATCGTCTTCTGTAACAAATACAGCTTCAACAGTCCCTCTCTCTTCCTGTTTTATAGACACACTCGACTCTTTTTTTGTTCTTATAGAAATTTCCCTTGCCTCTGACAGGAATTTTGGCGGTGACATTTTACCAATTAAAACTTCTCCCTCGTCAACATCTGCTTCAGGGTAAACTATGCCGTCATTTTCCAGGAACCTGTAACTCACCTCTGTTTTATATCCAGAAGCGTCTTTTTCAGGAATCGCTATCTCGTCTTTTAAACCACCTGCATAATTCATCTCAACTGCAGAATAAGGCTTAAAATAAAAGCTCCTTCCAACCCCTCTGTCAACACTTCCTTTGTTCAGAACAAGGGCGTCTTCCATATTATAACCATCATGAGTCATAATAGCAACGACGAGATTCTGTCCTGCAGGATATATGTTTAGAGTATCATAGATAAAACTTCTTACAATTGGCTTTTGTGGATACTGAAGAATAGAAACGTCTGTATCAAGTCTTGAGAGATAATTAGCAGCGTATAATCCAAGAGCTTGTTTTTGTGTTTTACCCCCTTTATTTAATCTAGAACTTTGATCATGGTTTGCATAAACAACAAGACCAGTGGAAACACCAAAAAGATCAACATGATCTATCTCGAGATGGGTGTGCTCTGGAGTCAGCTCATCTTCATAAAGAGCAACTAAAGCACTTTCTTCCTCAGACGCATCCAGATATTCTATTATTCCACTATCAATTAGATCTTCCCATTTCATTTCTCCCTGCCCAATTTTCAAAAGATGCTCGTTTTTTAGTTTTGGAACACCATTTTCAACAATTATCAAAGGCCTTAAAACTCTCCCAGGCTCTGTCGAGATAGAAATGTTTTTCAAGTGAGAGTCATATCTTATGTTCAATTGTATCGGAAGTTCTTTATTTCTTCTTTTTTCCCTTATCTTTTCCACAAACTCTTCTGGAGATTTTACAATTCCGATAAATATCCCGTTGAAGAAGACCTCTGTTCCCTCAACTCCTTCTTTGTCAAGCCCTTCAGCCTCCATGTCTTTGAAAAATTTATCCTCATCGAGACTTGTTCTTGTTGATACTTGTGCTAAAATTGCAAGATTTTTTCTCAGTCCAATTTCTGTTCCCTCTGGAGTTTCAATAGGACAGAACCTTCCGTAATGAGTTGGATTAAGAGTTCTTGCCATAAAATTTTCCTGTTCGCTCGGAAGCATACTCGAAACTCTCTGCAGTTGGGAAATGATTGCGAGATAATTGGTCTTGTCCATGTTTTGAGTTATTCCAGATCTTTCCCCTGTCCAGCTTCCTGTTGCAATTGCAGACTCAACTCTGTGGGAAAACAAGGTAGACTTCGCAATTATTTTTATAGAAAAGAATTTCTTCTTTTTTGTTGCTTTTTGCAGAGAATACTGGATGTCCCGAATTAGAATACCTAAGTTAACCCTGAATAACGTAGCTAAAAGGTCTCCTGAAAGCCTTACTCTTTTGTTCGCGTAGTGGTCTTTTTCTGTTCTTAGGCTTGGATTTTCTTTTGCAATTAAAAATTGCTTTACGAATTTGCAAAGAGTGATGGCTTTTTTCATCCGGTCTTCTTTTTTCTGGCCAATATGGGGAAAAAGATAAGAATCCATCCTTTGCTTTACTCTGTCAAGAATTTCTTTTTTTGTTCCCTGAAGATTTGCTTTTTCAGAAATATACATCATCGCATCTTCCCTTGTTGCAAGGTCCACGAACTCGTAGAGGTTTACGATTAAGGAATCTGTCTCTTTTTCAATATATCTCTGTATGTCAGACTCTTTGGTCATTCCAAGAGCTTTGAGAGCAATAACTACAGGAATATCCTTAAACTTGCTGAACGAAATATTGAAAATCCCATCCTTGCTTTCTGAAATCATTATAGGAATTCTATAAGTCCCTCTTAATGAGAATAGTTTCAGAGTCAGGTTTCCCTTAGCATCTGTTTCTATGAATGGCTGGTTTTCTGCAAGGTCTTCTGCCATTATCATAACTCTCTCGTTTCCCTTAATTAGAAAATATCCTCCTGGATCAATAGGATCGTGATAACTTTTTATCAACTCTTCTTTCGACATGCCAGATGTATTGCATACCTTGCTCTTCACCATCACAGGTATCTTTCCTATCTCAACAACTTCTGAATCAATCTGGTCGTCTTTTTTCACAGTAATTTCCAGAGTAATCGGAGCAGAATAAGTCAGGTTCCTCATTTTTGCTTCTGCAGGAGTGATCAGTGAAGAACTTCCATCAGCTTCTATAACTTTTGGTTTTCCGATATCTATCTTTCCAAGAGTGATTTCAAAGTCCTCATTGCTTATCGTTTCTGAAATCTCATCGACAATTTCTTGCATCCTCTTTTCAATAAAATTATTAAAAGAAGTGATGTTGGACTCGACTAAGGAATGCTCTTTCAAGTAGTTTTTCACGACCAAGTGTTTGTCTTTTTTTGTTTCCATTGAAGTTATAGCAATTATACAACAACCCTGTAATAGATATGGGTTTTATCTTCCTCTTTCCTTTCTATTTTAAGAACATCACCGATGACGCATCCTTCAGGAACA
>CAYFUJ010000030.1:0-6819 GCA_964346485.1 Candidatus Woesearchaeota archaeon | reverse complement strand
ATTTTTAAATCTTTACAAAGCAACTTTCAGAGCTTCTGCCTTTTCTCTTAGAGATTGTCTCATCTTTCTATAATACCTTTTTTCTTTTGGTTCTTCAGGTTTGATTAGTTTTTCAGAGCTGATTGGTTTTCCGATATTTAAAACAAAATTATTCCCGACATTGTAACAAACTTCTCTCAAAGAGAAAGCTCTTCTTAGTCCTTCTGTTATTTTAAGTTTGGAGAGAAAATTATATATCGTTGCATGGTTAGGCCCAGAAAACCACATAGGAACCACATATGAGGAATGTGAAACAAAGTTTTCTAGACCCTTTTTCCAAGGATATTCTTTGAGTCCTGCCTTAGACATTCTTCCAGAAGGATATATCGCCAAATCTCCTCCTTCATCGAGATGTTTTAAAGATTCCCGAAGAGCAGCTATATTTGGCCCTTTTACTGTTGAGTGCACAAAAATAGCTATTTTTTCAAGTCCTTCAATAAATCTAAGCTGATTCATGACAATTATTTTTAATTTTCCTCCTTTTTTACTAATACGAGGATACAAGCCCGCTATCAATATCATGCTATCCACAGTACCCCAAGGATGATTGCTGATCCACAAACCCCCACCATCTTCAGGAATATTTTCTTCACCTATTATCTTATAATTCACACCTGTTTCTTTTAGAGCTTCTTGGCATGCATATCCCCAATCCCAATTTCTTTTCTTTGCTCTTTGTTCACCTCTTAAGACTAAATCATATATTTCACCAAATTTGAAGAAATCATCCAATACAGGACAATTTCTCACTATTTTTCGGATTTTTTCTAAAGCCTCTTTAGGGTTTTTATCTTGGTCAAAATATCGAAAAGCTAACTTTATTTCCGGAGCATATTTTTTTAATTTCCTTAATTCTCCAGATATATCTCGCGCATTTCTCAATAATTCTATCATCATATTCAAAACTAAAATTTATGATTTAAAAATATATCTGTAAAATTAAGAATTATTTTTTGATCACTTTCTGTCCATTCATGTATTTCTGAAGTGGTTTTGGTATTGTGATGCTGCCATCTTTCTGCTGGTTGTTTTCCATAACAGCTATCAAAGCCCTCGATGTTGCAACAACAGTATTGTTTAAAGTGTGAACAACTGCTTTTCCTGTGTTTTTTGACTGAACTCTTATGTTCAGGTTTCTTGCCTGAAAGTCTGTGCAGTTGCTTATAGAGCCGACTTCCTCGTATGCTTTTGTGGTTGGCCTCCAGGTTTCTAAGTCAGAATATTTTGCTTTTAAAATTCCTAGTTCTCCAGACGGAAGTTCAATAACACGCGTCGGAATTCCGAGTTCTTTAAAAAGTTGAACAGAATTTTCCAGCATTTCCTCATAGTATTTTTCAGAATCTTCTGGAGCGCAAAAAATGAATTGCTCTACTTTGTTAAACTGATGTGTTCGATAAAGGCCTTTTTCATTTATTCCATGGGCACCGATTTCTTTCCTGAAGCACATAGTATAGGAACAGTATTTCTTTGGAAGTTCTTTTTCTAAAAATAACTCGTTTGCGTGAAGCCCCAGAAGAGCATGCTCACTGGTTCCGATAAGGCTTAGATCTTGATCTTTTATCTCATAGATTGTCTTTCCGAATTCTTCTAAATCAAGAGCTGCCCCAAGAATCTTTTTTCGAAGCATTAAAGGAGGCTCTATATAGACATATCCTTTTTTCAACATAAAATCAATAGCATATCTTATCAAAGCCTGATTAAGAATTGCCAAGTCTCCCTTTAATACATAAAAACCTTTTCCAGAAATCTTTGCAGACCTCACAAAATCCAGCATCCCGAGCTTTTCTCCAAGCACTGCATGATCTTTTGGTTTAAATGAAAATTTTCTCGGCTTTCCTGTTTTTTTTATAACTTTTCCATCTTTTTCATTTTTTGCAATTGGAACTCCTGGAAGAATTAAATTTGGAATGTCCTGCATTATCTCATTTATCTTAATTTTTAATTTTCTCTCTTTTTTCTCATTAGCTGCTATCTTTTTCGGAATCTCTTTAGCTTTTTTTATCAGGGCTTTAGTATCTTTCTTTTGTTTTTTTGCCTGGTTTATCTTCTGGGAAATCTTGTTGCGCTCCAGTCTCAAGGCATCTCCTCTGTATTTCAGTTTTCTCCATTCTTCGTCGAGCTTTCGAACTTTGTCCACTAAAGGAAGCCTGTCATTCATAAACTTTTTCTTTATGTTATCCTTAACAAGCCCAGGATTTTCTCTGACCAATTTTATATCAATCATGTCTGAAAGAAAGAAATATTCTATTTAAATTTATTGAAAGATTTAAAAATATCAAAAGCTAAATCTATTCATGAATATAGGTGATTTTCTTTCTAATCTCGTCCAAGAATACGGGAACTTTGTATCCACACTCCCCCCGGTACTTCAAAATTTTCTAAGTCTTTTCCTGCTTGTTCTGCTGATAGTTATTTATTCTATTTTTATCTGGAAACTTCACAAATTCATAGGAACCAAAAATATCTTTAAGTTTGATCTTAACAAATACAACAAATCATCCAATCCTTTTTTAACAAAGATAATTGCAGCAGGGTTTTATCTTTTAGAATATATTCTTCTGATACCTTTCATAATCTTCTTTTGGTATGCTATCTTTACATTTTTCCTGATTTTGTTTGTAGAGGAAGCTGTAACCATAAGCACTATTCTGTTTATATCTGCAATTGCAATTTCAGCTATCAGGATGTCTTCTTATCTTCCAAAATACGGGGAAAAACTCGCATCAGAACTTGCAAAAATTCTTCCTTTTACTTTTTTAGCAGTTTCTGTTCTAAACCCAACCCTCTTTACCAACATCGTAGGAAGATTATCGTCAAGATTTAGTGAGATATCGTTATTTTTTGGAGGAATAATAAGTTATCTCATATTTATAATTCTTCTTGAAATTATTTTAAGATTTTTTGAATTTATATTTAACATAATGGAAGTTGAAGAAGTTGAGCCACCTAAAGAAGTTGAAGGAGAATAATCTTTAATTCTTTTTAATCTCTGGATGCTCGTGACCTTTTTTAAACCTCTGCATGAGCATTTTTATGTGTTTTTCACGTTCTTTCTTATATCCTTCTTCATCTGTCTTTATTTCTTTTAACATTTTTGCCAGATACTCTCCTCCCAGAAAATGAGGGGTTAAAACATAATCAGCTCCTTTTTTGTAGAGTGCTATAGAGTCTTCTATAGTGTGGGCTCTTACAATAATTATTGTTTTTGGATTCTCTTCCTTGATTGTTTCAATAAGAAGTTCGTTAGTTTCAAAGTCTGGAATTGTAGATATTGCGAGCTTGAGATTCTTCAATGGCAGTTCTCTCAGAAGGCAGTCATCATCAACATCACCATATACACTAGGAATTCTTAATTTTTTCAAGTCAGAAACAACATCAGGATTGAAGTCAACTACGAGATAATTCTTTTTTATTTTTTTCAGTGAAGTAAGAATTCCAAAACCTATCCTGTTATATCCGAATAAGACAGCATCTGTTCTTTTGCTTATCCTTCTTTTTTCTTTTATCTTTTTTTTCTCAAATATCGAAAGATACTTTGAAACTCCACGATATATCTTGTTTGAGTAAAGAACCAAATAAGTGCAGATACCTATGGTGATAAGACTTGTTAGAGTTATCAAAGAGAGAATCTCATTTGAAATATGTCCGATTCTTGCACCTAAGGCAGCGACAATCAGAGAGAATTCTCCTATCTGTGCGACAGTCAGTCCTGCAAGAAAGCCTGTTTTCTTGGTGAATCCTTCAAGACCCATCAAAATCATGACGATAAGAGGATTTCCTATCAGAATTAATAATGAAAACACTACGGCAGGAAGAATCAATGAGCTGACATTACCTATTGCCATCTGGGCTCCTAAAAGCAGGAAGAACGAGATTATAAAGAAATCTCTCAGTGGCTTAAGTCTTGAGCTCATCTCGAGATGATAAGGAGAGACAGAGAGCAAGACACCTGCAATCAAAGCACCTACTTCTATACTTAAGCCTACAAAATAAAACAAAGAAGCCATTCCAAGGCCCCATGCTATAGAAAAGACAAACAAGAATTCCTGGGACTTTGCAAAAAACCTCTGCAGTTTAGGAAGCAAGAAAATACTTATCGGAGCTAAAATAAGAACCAATCCAGCCCCTTTCAAAAGAGTCAGGCCAATAGTACTGATAAAGTTTTCTCCTGTTGAAAGAGAAGAGATAACGATGAGAGCCAGTATAGCGACAAAATCCTGAACTAAAAGGAAACCAATTGAGATTTTTCCATAAAGATTATCCAAGTCACCCTTGTCAGAAAGAAGCTTAAGTATAATAATCGTGGATGAAAATGTAAGTGCAGCTGCAATATACAAGGCAGTTATAGAGCTAAATCCTAAAAGAACAGCAATAAAATAACCAATTATTGCTGTGAAAAATATCTGTCCTAAGCCTGTAATCAGAGAAATCTTACCAACTTCTTTTATTACTTTTGGAGTCAAGTGAAGGCCGACAATGAAAAGCAGAAGTGCTATTCCGATTTCTGAAAATGCATGAACTGTCTCAATCCCTGGCAAAATTCCAAGAAAATAAGGACCAACAATAATTCCTGAGATAATATAAGCTATAATTAGCGGCTGTCTGAGCAGCCGCATGATAAATGAAACAGCAAGCACTACTAGAATAATAAAACTAATTTGTATAAATACCTCAGCCATTTTCCCCTTTTATTGAATATATAATAATAAAATTTTTAGTATAAAAAGGTTTTTGGTGAGAATAAAAGATACATTTAAAAATAAATCTTAAATTCTATTATAATAAAATGCCAAAAGTAAGAATAAAATTAAACAGCACAGACATAGAAATGATTAACAGTATCTGTGATTCTATCAAACAAATAGCAAAAAAGGCAGGAATAACAATTTCTGGGCCTGTTCCTCTGCCGACAAAAAAGCTCAAGGTAACGACAAGGAAATCTCCGTGTGGTGACGGCACAGCAACTTTTGACAATTTTGAAATGAGAATTCACAAGAGGCTGATAGACCTGCCTGCCAATGAAAAAGTCCTTCACCACATCATGAGAATGCAGATTCCCAAGAACGTGAACATAAAAATCGAGATGAAAGATTGAGTTAATTGATGGGTTTGCCTAATTCCTTTAATTTATCTTCAAGAACTTCTTTAGCTGCAACTTTTTTAGCAAGTTCATAGGTCGGAAAAATTCCTTTAATCTTTTTCCAAAAACTCCTATTATCTAAATAATGTTGTATTTGCTCAATCGTTTGACTATGGAACTCTTTCTTTCTTCGTTCATATTCATCATGCAAACTTAACATTAAGCCAGTAGCTGGCGGATATGCTCCAGGCATTTTATTTCACCTAAAATTTGTTATTTCCACTAGATTTATAAATATTATTATATTAAAGCTCATCCTTCAATAACTTTATATATTTCTTTTTTGAATTAATTGTATGCCCTGATCGCATAGTGGTATTGCACGACCTTGGAGCGGTCGGTCCTTTGGGACTCCCAGGTTCGATTCCTGGTCAGGGCGTTGTAAAAATGAAAAATATGGCATTACCAGACTATAAAGATGGAAGCATAGTTAATTTTATTTCTTTTAAATACATTGAAGTTAGTCTAGAAGAGATGGTTAAGATTGATGATTGTTGAGTATTTTTTAGATTTATCTTTCATAAAGTTTATATACATATGACTTATAAAGTCATATGATAAATAAGGAAGTTCATAATGTAACTGAAAATGATATTTTTGCTGCTTATGGTCTTTTTTTAAATACTTTATCAAGCAGACCAAGATTGAGGATACTTACTTTGTTAAAGGAAAAGCCGAGAAATGTTTCAGATATTGTTAAAGAATTAAAAATGAATCAGACTCATGTTTCACATAATTTAAACAGATTAAAATCCTGTGGTTTTGTCAAACTTGAAGTAAAAGGTAAGTATAGATATTACAGAATAAACAAAAAAACAATACAGCCTATATTAAATTTAATTGATGAACATATGAAAAGTCATTGTCTTCAAATAATTAAAAAATTGAAAGGACAAAAAAAGAAAAAATGAAAGCAAAACAAATTGCATATCTTGTAATGGTGTCATTAGTATTTGTTAGCTTGGCAAGCCCTGTTTTAGCTCATGCCGGAGAAGATGACTATGATCATCACGGAATGATGAATGGTTTTTATAGTGGTATGGGCTGGCTTGGAATGGGCTTTTTTGGATGGATATTCATGATACTAATTGTGGTAGCTTTAGTCTTATTTATTGTTTGGCTAATAAAACGAATACAAGAACCTAAAAGGAGAAGGTAAGATAGAAAATCATAAAATGAATCATAAAAACTATAGTCATCACCCTACTAAAGATATGCAGCATCAAAATCATAAAGAGCAAGAAGAAGGAGAACATGCGGGGCATAGTATTGAAATGTTTAAAAAAAGATTTTTTATGGTCTTGCTATTATCAATACCAATCTTAGCATTATCCCCGACTATTCAAGATTGGCTTAATTTTTCTTTTTCATTTTCAGGGAACAAGTTTATATTATTTGCTCTTGCATCAATTGTAGTCTTATGGGGAGGTATGCCCTTTTTTAAAGGAGCAAAAAAAGAATTATCTCAAAAAAGATTAGGGATGATGGTTTTAGTTAGTGTTGCAGTTCTTGCAGGTTATTTATATAGTGCAGGAGCAACTTTTATTTTTACAGAAGCACCTGATTTTTACTGGGAAATTTCTACTTTAACATTATTTTTATTATTTGGACATTGGATGGAAATGAGGGCAGTCATGGCA
>CAYFUJ010000029.1:0-12359 GCA_964346485.1 Candidatus Woesearchaeota archaeon | reverse complement strand
TATATTTATTTTTATAGCATTTTTTGGGGTTTTTCCAGTACTTCCTCTAATATTAGGTCAATGGGTAGTTAAAATAATAATAGCGGTTATTGATACTCCTTTTATGTATGCGAGTGTTTGGTTAATGGATAAGATAAAGAGAAAACCTACGGCCTGACCCATCTCACTTCATAGTAACTTACAGCCCCTTCCTCGTCGACGATTGCCAGAAGAAGATTTTTCTTTGTACTATGGGCCACACGATTTTTTGCAGAAAAATCATACCAGGTCAATCTCTTGGATTCATGGTCAGCGAAAACTATCCATTTAGCGTGTTTTTTCCCTGGTTTTGCACCTTTTTCATAAACTCTAAAATCTGCTCCGAATTTAAGTGCTGTTTTTATAATATAACCTTTCCCTCTTAAGTCCTTAAATACAGGATATTTAATAGAAATTCTCTTATCAGCTCTCTGAGCTTTTCTTATTAAATCCTTCAATGAAATTTTTTTCTTTCCGTGAATAATGTCCATCCTTCCTTTTTCAGTAAGAAAAAGAGCCTCAAGAAATGAGTACTGAATTTTTTCTCCTACTGACTCTCCAAAAAAACTTTTCTTATAGAGGGAAAACGCTTCTGCAGAATTGCTCGAAATGTTTTCCCCGACAAGATAAGCCTGAATTTTGTCCATATCTTTCATAGTTAAGGATAATATTTAAAAGTTGCTGAACTGTTCTTTAATATTATGGTTAAAACAAGGTCTAAATATGATTTTAAAAAAATTGAGACAAACTGGCAGAAGAAATGGGAGAAGGCTAAGATTTTTCAGATAAAGGAAGATAAGAAAAAGAAATTTTATGTTCTTGAGATGTATCCTTATCCTTCTGGTTCTGGATTGCATATGGGACATGCCTTTAATTATACGATAGGAGACATTTATGCGAGATTCAAGAGAATGCGGGGATTTAATGTCCTTTATCCAGTGGGCTATGATTCTTTTGGATTACCTGCAGAAAATGCAGCGATTCAGGAAAAAAAACATCCAAAAAAATTTACAGAAGAGGCAATTAAAAATTTTATAAGACAGCAGAAAGAATTGGGGTTGAGTTATGACTGGTCTAGAATTATTAGAACACATACTCCTGAATATTATAGATGGAATCAGTTTTTCTTTTTAAAATTTTTGGAAAAAGGATTTGCTTACAGAAAAAAAGCACCAGTTAACTGGTGCCCAAAATGCAATACTGTTCTAGCGAATGAGCAGGTTCATCAGGGAAAATGCTGGAGACACGAGGATACAGAAGTTGAAGTAAGACAGCTTGACCAGTGGTTTATCAAGACGACGAAATATTCAGATGAGCTTCTTGATGAAATTGATAATTTAGAGTGGCCTGAGAGAATTAAAATCATGCAGAAGAATTGGATTGGAAAGAGTTATGGAACAGAGATTGATTTTGAGATTGAAGGAGAAAAATGGCCGATTTTCACGACGAGGCCTGATACTATTTGTGGAGTTACTTTTATGGTTATTTCTGCCCAGCATCCGAGATTAATGGAAATTGTCACGAAAGAACAAGAAAAAAAAATTGAAAAATTCCTTAAAAAAATAAAATCTGTTAGTGAAAAACATATTGAAGAGCTTGAGAAAGAAGGAGTTTTTACAGGAAGTTATGCTGTTAATCCTGTGAATGCAGAAAAAATTCCTGTTTATGCAGGAAATTTTGTCATTGCTGATTATGGTTCTGGAATGGTCATGGGGGTTCCTGCGCATGATCAGAGAGATTTTGAATTTGCAGAAAAATACAATATTCCTGTGAAGGCTGTTATTGAGCCAAAAGATTATGAGATTTATGAAAGAAAAGGACAATTGTCAAGAGCTTATACAGGAGAAGGATTTCTTGTTAATTCTGGAGAATTTGACGGTCTGGAAAGCAAAAAAGCAATAGAAAAAATAACAAAACATTTTGAAAAGAAAAGACAGGGAAGAAAAGCTATTCAATACAAGTTAAAAGACTGGCTGATTTCCCGTCAGAGGTACTGGGGAACACCTATTCCTGTTGTATATTGTGAAAAATGTGGAATTGTTAGTGTTCCTGAAAAAGATCTGCCAGTTAAATTGCCTACAGATGTTAAGTTTGGAAAAGGAAATCCTTTGACTATCAATAAAAAATTTCTGGAAGCAAAATGTCCTAAATGCAGAGGAAAAGCAAAAAGAGAGACAGATACTATGGATACTTTCTTTGATAGTTCATGGTATTATCTGAGATATTGTGATAGTCAAAATTCTAAAAAACCATTTGATATAAAGAAAATCAGTTACTGGATGCCTGTTGACCAGTATATCGGTGGTGCAGAACATGCCACCATGCACCTGATTTATGCAAGATTTTTTTCAAAAGCTCTTCGTGACTTGGGATTTTTGAAGTTTGATGAGCCGTTTACAAAACTATTTAATCAAGGGATGCTTCACGGAGAAGATGGATATGTCATGTCAAAATCCAGAGGAAACATAGTTCTTCCTGAAGAAGTTTCTAAAAAATACGGAATTGATACTGCAAGATTATTTTTGGTTTCAATGGCTTCTCCTGATACAGATATTCAATGGAGTTCAAAAGGGATTGAAGGGAGCTTTAGATTTGTTAAGAAAATTATGAATTATTTTGAAAATATGAAAATAGGAAAATCAGATGCACGAATAGAGAGCAAACTTAATAAAACAATTAAAGATGTTACAGATGATATAAATAATTTCAGATATAATTTAGCGATTATCAAGATTAGAAATTTATTTGATTGCCTTCCGAAAAATACTTCTAAAAATATTTTGAAAAAATTTCTATTATTATTACATCCTTTCTGCCCCCATATTACAGAAGAGCTTTGGCAGAAGCTTGGAAATAGGAGTTTCATAAGCCTGCAGAAATGGCCAATTGCCGACGAGAAAAAGATCGATGAGAGATTTGAAAAAGAGGAAAAAATAGTTGAGAAACTTGTAATCGATATAAATGCTATTTTAAAAATTGTAAAAAGAAAAGTGAAAAAGGCAATTGTTTACACGATTCCTAGTGAAAAAAAAGTTTATCAGGAAAACATTGGAGAGATTAAAAAAAGGACAGGTGCCGATATAGAGATTTATTCTGTGGACGATAGGAAAAAATATGATCCTGAAAGTAAATCAAAAAAAGTCAAGTCAGGCAGACCAGGGATTTATTTGGAATAAAAATGAAAATAAAAAAAGGAGGAATCAGGTTTAAATATTTTTTAATAATTCTTTTTGTGATTATGATTTTGGCCCTGATTGCGATTTATATTGCTTATAAATCCAGCAAGGTTTTGATTTGTAATGACGGAACTTTTTACAATAGTTGCTCATCGATAAAACCTTATCATTGTGAAGAAGGTGTTTTGGTAGAGAAAGCCTCTATTTGTGGATGCAGTAATTTAACAACAAAATCAGGAGATACCTGTGTTTCAGAATATCAGACAAATCCGAAGAATATTTCTCTGAATTATATTCTTCGGGGAGAAAAAGGAAAAATAGATTTTACAGTTTATCAAGGAATCTATGATTATCTCTCAAAAGTTCCAAGGTCTATCTATTATACCAGTAATGAAACTCCTTCGAGAGCTGATTTTAAACTCAAAAATATGAATGAGGAAGAACAGAGAGAATTGTTGCTGCCTTTAGTTGTGAAAATACAGGAAATCACCGACGATAAAAATGATCAGATGAGAATTGCAATAAGCCTTGTTCAGAACATTGAGTATAACGTTTCAAATAAAACCGCCCCTTATATAAAGAATGAGATAAATTATTCAAGATATAGTTATGAAGTTTTATATGATGAGCAAGGAATTTGCGGTGAGAAAACTGCTCTCCTGGCTTTTCTTTTAAGAGAAATGGGCTATAATGTTTCTCTCTTTTATTATCCGCAGGAAAATCACGAGGCACTTGGAATTGCCTGCCCTCTTATAGAGAGTTTTGAGAATACAGGTTATTGTTTTGTTGAAACAACAGGACCTGCGGTATTGAGTGATGATTCTATTGAATATGTTGAGGGAGTAACTTTAAGTTCAGAACCGCAGATTATGCCTCTTTCTGAAGGAGATTCTCTCGGAATGAATTTATATGAATACAAAGATGCAGAAATGATGAAGCGACTTCGGCAATGGAAAATTATTTTATTCAGGAAATAAAAACGCGAGAAACTTAGAGAGAAATATGGCTTAGTTGAGAAATATTATGCGGGATGATTATTCTATGACAGCCTTAATCCTTCTTATTCCTGCTGCAGACGATTCTTCTTTTAGAATTTTGAATTTTCCGATTTCTTTTGTGTTTTTTACATGAGGACCTGTGCAGATTTCTTTTGAGAAGTTTCCTATGCTGTAGACGCTTACAATATCAGGATATCTCGCACCAAATTCTGATTGTATTCCTGAAGTCAGAGCTTTTTTCAGAGGCATCTCTTCTCTCACGACTTTTAATCCTTCTTTAATTTTTTTGTTTACCAGTTCCTCGATTTTTTTTATTTCCTGTTCTGTGAGTTTTCTTGGAAAATTAAAATCAAATCGAAGTCTTTCAGAAGTTATGTTTGAGCCCCTTTGTTTTATGTTTTTATCCAGAACTCTTCTGAGCGCCTCATTTAGAAGATGGGTGGCTGTGTGGAGCTTTGTTGTCTGCTCCGAATAATCTGCCAAACCTGATTTGAAAACTCCAAGTACGGCGGAGCCAGATGCCGTTATGTGAGCCTGTAATTTTTTTTCAAATTCTTTTTCTGGGAAAGGGATTCTTATTTTTTTAAGTTCTTCTTTAATTAATTCTTTTGGCATACCAAAACTTTGGAATAATAAGAATATATCTTTAGGAGAAACAATTTTAGATCTATCTTTTGTAAAATGTCTAAGCTTTTTTATAGCTCCCTTAATAGTGGAATTAAATTTATCCTCTTCATCTTTTATTTCTTTAAGAATTCTTTTCTTATTTTTCTTTAATTCTTCATAATCTTTGTAAATGCTGAAGACGGATTCTGCAATTTTTGAGAGATTTGAAATGCCAATATCTTTTCCATAGTGAACAGCTCTTCTTATTAATCTCCTTAAAACATATCCTTGTCCAATATTTCTTGGTGTAATTCCCTCAGCAATTATGAAAACAGCAGCCTTGATATGGTCTGCAATTATTCGCATTACTTTTTCATTTCCTTTGTAATTTTTTCCTGAAATCTCTTCAATTTTTTTTATTATCGGAAGAAAAGTTTCTGTTAGATAATCATCACCCAACTCATTTAAAACAGCAAGGGTTCTTTCAACGCCCATTCCTGTATCTATGTTTTTTTGCTTTAGTGGCTCGTATTTTCCTTGTGCTGTTTTGTTATACTGCATAAAAACATCGTTCCAGATTTCAAACCTATTTACAAACATTTCAGTGCATGGTCCACAAGGTCCTGTTTCTCCTGCAGGACCCCACCAATTATCTTTTTTTCCGAGAAATTTTATATTTTTGATTCCGAGCGATTTCCAGATTTTTCCTGATTCAACATCTTTTGGAGCATCTCGATCTCCCTTAAAACAAGTAATATTTATTTTTTCTTTTGATATTTTGAGTTCTTTGGTTAAAAATTCAAAACTCATTTCTATAGCTTCTTTTTTCCAATAATCTCCGAGACTCCAGCTTCCTAACATTTCGATAAAAGTATGGTGAGAGCTATCTCCTACTTCTTCAATGTCTGTAGTTCTTATGCATTTCTGCACACTTGCTAGTTTTTTTCCAAGAGGATGTTTCTGCCCTAAAAGGTACGGAACTAATGGATGCATTCCCGCAGTTGTGAATAGAACAGTTGGATCGTCTTTTGGAATTAACGAGGCATTTGGGATTACCTTGTGTCCTTTTGATTCAAAGAATTTCAGATATTTTTGAATGAGTTCTTTTCTGTTCATTGTTAATTTGAATTTAACAGACTTAAAAAAGTTATTGAATTTATTTTGCTATTTTCCATAATAAATTGAAGTGAGTTTTATATGATTGGGCCAGATCTTTATTTTCTATAAATAAGACATAATATGGTTCTTGCCAAATAAAGATAGCAACCTTGTTTCCATAAACAACATTAGCATTGGGAAATAAATATTCTTTTGAAATGTGTTTGTATTCATGCCTTTTTGTGGGTATTATTTCAACACCTTTTTCTAAAATTGCCCGTTCTTTTATTTTTTTCTTATCAGCTAATCTTACGAATTGTTCAATATAAATCGGCAATATTTCCTCAAATTTTAAATGTCCAAACAAAATATAATCTTCTCCTTCCTTAAGTAGATCATTGAGAATTGTTTTAATTCCCTCTTTTCCCTTGTATATCTCAACTCTTATATCTTCTTCTTTCTCTTTACCTAAATTAATAAGTTCTGGAAGAATTTTTTTTATTTTTGCTTCCTTTTCTTTAATATAATCTAATATTTTTGTCGGAGGAGAAGCTCTGAAATATTTTACATTATTCTTGATAACAAAACTTACTAGACCTTTTTCTCTCAGTTTTTCTATCAGATCATAGATGTGTGAACGATGTAATCCTGTATATTGGGTTATCTGGGTTGCTGTAGAATCTTTTAATTTAAGAAGTGCCAGATAAACAGTTATTTCTCCTTCTTGTAAGCCGGTTTCTTTCAAAATTTCTTTGTCCATTAATAAAAGAAGAAAAAAGAATATAAAAATTTATCGTCTCTAGAAAGACTACAAAATTTTAAATATCCTTTGCTCATTTTATTTTTAAATAAAAAATAATAAATTAAAATGGTAGGAATAGGAACAGGATTCAATGAGAAAATAGTAACTACTTTATTAATTTTTTTAGATGCATGTTATGAGGGGTTGCTAGATAAAATTAAGGAAGGTCTGGATCCTAAAGAAGCAATTCAAAGAGAATTTCAAGAAATCAAGGAATATATTTTTTTAATTCAAGGTAAGATGGAAAAGATAAAAAATATTCATTAAGCCCTTCTTCTCTGTAAGTCGTTGAGTCTTCTTTGAATCTCTTGCAGTTGCTCTTCTAATCCTCTTTCAACAGGTTTTATTTTTTTAGCTTTGGGCTCTGTTTTTTTTCCAAATTCTTCCTTGAGTATGCCTGGAATTTTTGGCCTTGGAAGAGTTTTTTGCAAGTTTCCAAGAGCAATTTTCAGCTCTTTTATTTCTTTATAAAGTAATGATTTTAACTCAAGTTCCTGAGACCTATAAAAACCATATCCTTTAATTGTTTTTGCAATTCTTAGCAAAGCCATTTCTGAGGAGAGAATATCTCTCTTTGCCTGAAAAGCCTCACCATATCCGAGCCTTATATGTATCAAATTTTCCTTGGTCATTTTTATATTTTAGAAAAAATATCTTTGTCCACTTTCTCTATCTGTTCTTTCATAGATCTTATTTCATTCTCCCACATTTTTAATTCGCTCTCTTCCCTTTCTTTTATTCCTTTAATATCTGCAAGGATTCTCTCGATCTCTGAGATTTTCTTTTTCGTTTCGTTGAAAATCCTCAATGCTTCCTCAAACCGGTCTATTCTTATAAATATCGGCTCGGTAATGCTTCTTTCTCTCTCAAATCCTGTCCTTTTTGGTCTTGGCGGCATTTCTTCTCCTATTTCTTCTGTGAGTGGCCTTCTGGCTGGCTCCTGCATCATTCTTCTTTCATCCTCATCCAAGAACTCATCTGCAAGGAGCTCGTCCTCTTTTTCCCCACCCACAGCCTCTTTTATCGTATCTTTAGAAAATTTTTTTCTTAGAGAATCAGAAGGAAAACTAGGTAACCTTTGTATTTGTTCTTCTCTGTCATCTAATTTTGGAAGTTCAGGAAGTTTTGGAAGGGCTGGCAATGAAGTCTCTTTTTCCATTATCTCCTCTTTTTTCACCCCTTTCTTTTTTTTGAATAAACCCATTTTATCACTTGAATATAGATTTTCTGATATATATAAAATATCCCTCAGGTTTAAAAACTTTTATTTTTTATAAAAAAAGTAAATCGACCGAAAGTTATTTAATTTCTTTCGGTTTTTATTTTAAAATTCGGGGATAAGTTTATGGCTATACAAAAAACCAAGAAAAAACTTAAAAATAAAAAAACCAGTTCTCCTTCCAAGAAGAATTTAGATAATTCTCTAAAAAAAATTCTTAAAGAAGTTGTCACACTCATCGTAGGAAAACAGGCAGAAGATATAGTTGATTTGCTGGATACAAAAAAACATATGAATGAATTTGTCATAGCAAAAAAATTAGACCTCACGATTAATCAGACAAGAAATATTTTATATAAAATTTCTGACCACGGACTCGTTTCCTATATAAGGAAAAAAGACAAAAAGAAGGGATGGTATACATATTTCTGGAAAATTGAAATTTTGAAATCTCTCGAGTTCATGAAAGCAGATTTGCTTAAAAAAATAGTCCAGCTGGAAAATAAAATAAAAAGCAGAGAGACCAAAAGATTTTATGTTTGTGAGAGATGTGCTATAGAGATTAGTGAAGAGAATGCCTTAATTTGTAATTTTACCTGCAACGAATGCGGGGATGTCCTTATTCTTAAAGACAATACCAAACTCATAAGAGAGATGAAAAAAAATCTTGAAAAATTGAAGAAGGATTTGGTGTTTCTAAAGGAACAAATAAAAAAAGAAACTGAAAAAGTCGAGAAGGTTAAATTAAGAGAAAGAAGAAAAAAAGAAAAAGCAAAAGCCAAGAAAAAACCCATCAAGAAACCAATCAAAAAAAAGAAAACAACCAAAAAGACAAAAAAGAAACCTGTTAAAAAAGTAGTTAAAAAACCAAAACCTAAGGCCAAAAAGAAAACAATAAAAAAATCTAAAAAACCCAAAATCAAAAAGAAAAAGAAATCTAAGAGATAATTTTAGAAATGAAAAAAACCTATCGTTTTTCTCCAAGAAGAAAAAGAAATTTATTTGACTCGTTTAGTTTAACTATTATTTTAATCCTGATTAATGTTATTGCATTTGTAATTTTTACAATTCTAATAGGATTAAACGTTCCTTTAGACTATATTGCAATAAAACCTTCGAATATTATTAACGGAAAGTATTTATGGACTTTTATCACGAGCATGTTTATGCATGGCGGACTTTTTCATATTTTTGCAAATATGTTTTCACTGTTTTTTATCGGCTCCCTCGTTGAAAAAATTCTTGGAACGAGGAGATATTTTTATTTTTACATGCTCTCGGGTTTGCTCGCAGGGGTGTTTTTTGTCCTTCTATCTTTAGTTTTTCCTTCTGACTTCAATACTTTTGCCGTCGGTGCTTCAGGGGCTTTGTTTGGATTGGTCGGTCTTTTGGTTCTTTTAACTCCTAATCTTCCTGTTTTTATCATGTTTATTCCGATTCCGATAAAAATGAAATATGCCGGTCCTGGAATTCTTGTCGTTCTATGGCTTATCTCAATTGCAGGAAATGTTCCGATAGGAAATACAGCTCATTTTGGAGGACTTATTACAGGAGTAGCTTACGGATTGTATTTAAAAAACAAGTACAAGAGAAAAACAAGATATATCAATAGATATTTTAGTTGAAATGAAGAAAAAAACAGCAAAATTTTTTACTGAGAATTACGGAAAAAGCTGGGAATATATCAAAGAATCAAGAAAATTTATTTACACCATCCTGATAATTTTTATTTTGTTTATTCTTATTGGTGCTTTTATTCCTGCACCAGAGTCTCTCAAGACGATAATTCTCGAATATATTCAAGAATTGTTAAAATTGACAGAAGGGATGTCCAAAGGAGAATTAATAAGCTTCATTTTTTTAAATAATCTTCAGAGCAGTTTGTTTGGAATGATATTTGGAATTATATTGGGAATTTTTTCAGTTATAACTTCTGTTCTTAACGGATATCTTCTCGGATTTGTTTCTTCTATGGCGGTTTCTGAAGGAGGAATTCTTGTCTTATGGAGACTTTTTCCCCACGGAATCTTTGAACTACCTGCATTATTTCTTTCGACAGGACTTGGACTTCGGCTTGGGACATTTATATTTAGAAAAAATAAATTAGAATCTCTTAAAAATTACTTTCTTGAATCATTGAGAGTATTTCTTTTTATCATATTTCCTTTTTTATTAATCGCAGCAATTATAGAAGGCATTCTTATCTCTTTTTTTAGATAAGTCGAATCTATTCTCTTAAATCATTTATCCCCAAGATAATTAGTAAGAATGCTATTATAACGACAAACCAGAAAATTCCACCCTTGAGGAAAATCCATGCAGCATGCAAAAAATCAAAATCTTTACCAAGCCAGACCCAAGAATATGCAGATGAAGCCCATCCTATCAAAATTACTGCTATAAGAAGGATCAATCCCAAGAGTAGTTCAAGCCATTTATTCATAAATTTACCACATGTTTTTCATTTAAAAAGATTTTTGTGATAGAATATTTGTTTTTTTGAGATAGCTTTATAAATCCCTTGTTTTTTTATTTTCTATGAGTCAGAATATAGAACTTGTTGAAAGTCTTGCTATTCCAATCCATTGATTCTAATTTTTTAACTAAAATCTACATTTTTATTTTAATATTTAAAAAATGGAAAAAATAAAACCTGTGAAAATAAAAAAAGAAATGAAAGTTTCTAAACTGGTTGATGAGATGGGGGATGCTGGTTTCGGAGCAAGAAAAATAGGAAGGGCTTCTGAAATAATGAAGAAGATGTTTTCTGATAAGGAATGCAGGGTTTTTTTAGGTATTGCAGGAGCAATGGTTCCGGCAGGAATGAAAGAAATTATTATAGATATTATCCGAAAAGAGAAAATCGATGTTCTTGTAACTACAGGAGCAAACCTTACTCATGACCTTATAGAAGCATTAGGAGAGTCCCATTACCATTGTGATTCTTGGAATGACAAGAATTTTCATGATAAAGGATTTGATAGAATGTATAATGTTTTTATGAAAAACCAAGTTTATGGAAAAATTGAAGAATTTTTTGAAAAAAACCGGAGTGAACTTCAGAATTCAAAAAATATAAGAAGTTTTTTGGAAAAAATAGGACAACTTCTTCCAGGAGGGGGCAACAGTATTTTGAGAACTTGTTATAAAAAACGAGTTCCTATATTTTGTCCAGGAATTTCTGACTCTGGAATAGGACTCATGGTTTGGGGAAGAAATGTTTCTGGAAAGAAAATTGAAATAGATGCTTTTGACGATATGAAAGAAATAATTGACCTTGCCTGGAGTTCAAAAAAGAAAGGAGTTATTTATATTGGGGGAGGAGTTCCAAAAAATTTCATTCAGCAAAGCCTGCAATTTTCCAAAGGGACTGATTACGGAATTCAAATAACTACAGATAGACCTGAGCCAGGAGGAAGCTCTGGAGCTGCTCTTGAAGAGGGAATTTCATGGGGAAAAATGAAACCAGAAGCAAAAAAAGAAGAGGATTACGTGGATGTATTTTGTGATGCGACAATTGCTCTTCCTCTGCTCTGGGCTTCTGTTAAGGATTAATTGTCATTTTTTTAGATAAAAGTTTATATAGATTTGATATTTTTTATCTCTATGGTTGAGCAAAAACTAAAACAAAAATCAGAACAGCAATTAAAGGAAATTAAGGAAAAAGAAGAAAAAAAATTATTAGATATTCTAAAGATTCTTTCTCCTGGAACTGCAATAAGAACAGCTCTCGACGATATTCTCAGAGCGAGAGTAGGAGCTTTGATCGTTGTGGAAAAAGAAGGGCTTTTGAATATTGTCGAAGGAGGTTTCAAGATTAACTGCAGATTTACTCCGCAGAAACTTGTCGAATTAGCAAAAATGGATGGAGCCATAATTCTTTCAGAAGATTTAAAGAAAATTCTGTGTGCAAACACTCTTCTGACTCCTGACATAAAAATAGCAACCAAGGAAACAGGAACGCGACATAAGGCAGCAGAAAGAACAGCAAAGCAAATTGAAACAATAGTTATTGCAGTATCTGAAAGAAAAAATAAAATTACTCTTTATTTTAAAGATGATAGTTATCTTTTGGAAGAAACTTCTGAAATTTTAAGAAGAGCAGCAGAAACCCTGCAGATTCTGGAAAAACAGAAAGATGTTTTTGATGATCTTTTTTCCCATTTGAACATTCTTGAAATAACAAATCTTACAACCATGGTTGATGTTTGCAATGTTCTACAGACCCTTGAAATGATAAGGAGAATTTCAGAAAATGTCAAGAAATATTTGATTGAACTTGGAAAAGAAGGAATCATCGTGAGCATGCGGCTCAAAGAACTTACAAAAAATCTGAACAAGGAAAGAGAGAGCATTCTTAGAGATTATTTCGGCCAAAAATATTCAAAAATAGATGAAACTTTGAAGAGTATGAATCTTGATTTTCTTATTGAGACCTCGAA
>CAYFUJ010000028.1:0-8292 GCA_964346485.1 Candidatus Woesearchaeota archaeon | reverse complement strand
AGTAAAGATTTTGATAGATTCTTTAGAAAGGAGCTGATATCCTATGGATGCTAAGACTAAAAAAGCAATGGAAAGATTCCTAAAGCACGGAAACAAAAGAGGTGGGAACTTCTCACAAGCGACAATAGAAAGATATAGAATGGATTTGGATGATTTCTTCGGATTTGTAAAGAAAGATTTCACCAAAGTGACGAGGAAAAACTGTGAAAAATTCAAGGAACACTTAGAGAAAAAGGAAATCAGTGTGAAATCAGTATATCACAAGATAAGCGCTATAAAATCATTTTACAGATGGCTTATAGAGAGTGATGAGTATAAAGGAAACAGTCCGATGTATTTCAAGATTCCAAAAGAAAAGATGAAATCAAGCCAAGCATTCATTGAAAGTCAGATTCTCAGCAGGGAAGAGGTAAGAAGATTATTAGACACAACCAAAAATCCAAGAGATAATTGCATTCTGACAATCTTGTACAATTGCGGCCTAAGAATATCAGAGCTAACAGGTCTAAATCTGAATTCAGTAAACATGAAAAAAAGGATAATGATTGTTAATGGCAAAGGTGATAAGGAGCGACTGATACAGTTCAATGATGATGTTTTTCAGGCATTAAAACTGTGGTTGCTGTTAAGAGGTAAAAGAAAAGTTAACGCATTGTTTACAAGCAAGTTTGGCAAGAGGTTAAAGGGAGATTATATAAGGGTAATGATAAAGAAACAGTGTGAGAAAATTGGAATAAACCGGAGGATAACGTGCCATAGTTTCAGACACACTTTAATCTGCCATGCAATAGAAGATGGAGTTCTATTGCCAGAGTTAGCAAATTTTGTTGGCCATGGTGATGTGAACACAACAATCGGTTACGTTGCTTTTTCAAAATTGGGAAATACAATTTTGACAAAGTTCAAAGGAATTCATAGGGAGGATTAACATGGATTTGGAAAAATATCCGCATTTGGCAAGACTTGTGTCGAGTTGTGAAACAAATGGAGGAACCGTTAAGAAAACAAAGAAGCATAGACCTTATCCAATAAGGCTTTTGGATTGGAGTAGAACGTTTAAGTGGATGTTGGATATAAATAAGATTGAGCAACTTGATATAGAAACTAAAACTAAAATTAAAAATGTTTTGGAGCAGATGGTTTTGCCTTATTTAAATAAATTAAAAAGTTAAGAATTATCCTTTAATTTTTAATGGCAAACCAGCCTCTTTAGCTCTTCTAATTACTTCTTCATGAGGAATTTTTGCACCTTCTTTTTCTTGTCTTTTAAATTCTTCTTCTACTTCTTCTTTTGATTTACCACAATTAGAACACCCAGAAACCACAATATATTTTTCCTTTGTCCAAATAGTTACATTTTTACTTATAGCGCTACCTCTAGATCTTTTAAAACGGCTAGAAGAAGGTCTAAAAAGACATTTAATAGTATTTTCTCCGCAAAAAGGACAAACAATTTTAGTTTCATCCATTTTAATCACAATTATTCTCTAATGAATTAAATAAATCATTTTCGAATTCACTTTCATTATCTTTATTATAAAACCTTACCCCAATTATATTAAATTTTTTTCCTTCAAATTTGGTTAAATCTTCAATTCTTGCCATTTCTTTTAATTTTTGTAAAAAATTCTGTTTCCAAGCTTCTTTACCTGTTTCGAATGTTCCATCAAAACCTTTAAATTGTGGACCTTTTGGTTCAATAAATATCTGATAGTTAATCTCTTTTCCTTTTTTGGTTTTCATAAATAAAACAAAATCTGGGCTAAATGGTTGTCCATCTTCAAAATCATAAATTTTTAAATGAAGCTCATTTCTAACTAAGTAAATTTCTTCATAATTATCAAACATGTTGTTTTCTATTAACTTTTCTATAAATTTAACACAAAACTTTTCTTGATCCGTTCCATAGTTAGAATCAAAAACATACCAATCCTTATCTTTAAGGTAGTCTTGATCTCCATTAGATCTTTCAGAATTCTTTTTTACTCTAATAGTCTTATCATGAAACACTACCTTATTTTTTTCATCACCAAATGCCTTCAATGCAAAAAACTCTTTTGTTCCTTCATATTTTGAATAATTATTAATCATTGCTTCTTTTATCTTTTCCAAAACAAAAATAACTGCATTTAATTTATCTTTATGAGATATATTATCCCAATCCTTTTCTGTAATAAGAAAATCAATTTTGATATCTCCCAACAATCCTGGTTTTTCTAATAAATCTTTTGTAGATTCTAAGTTAGGAAGATATTTTTTTAATCCCCAATTATCATTACCAAACTCGAAGACCTTTGCAATTGCATTTTTTATTATATGTGGATCAGATTTATAGATGTCTAAAATCTTCATTGTTTTCGGTTTCTTAATTATTTTTGTATTATCATAATTTTCATTATCCAGGGCTTTACTAATTTCTCCCATTCCTGAATAAATCTCATATGGAATATTTTTATTTATAAAACCTAAGTCAGCAAAAGATTTTATTTTTGAAATATTTTTTAATTTTTGATTATTTAGATAAATCTTAGCAGTTTTATAAAATATGGTCTTCTTAAAAGAGTCCTTTATTTTAATTTCTTTGTCCTCTAGTCCAGTATCACCCAAACCCTCTCTTTCAAATGCTTTCTTTAATTCGGCTATGTATCTTCCTTTGTCTCCTGGATGACAGTGAAAATATAGTTCTTCTAATATTCTTAAATTATGGTTTTCTTCATCATATTTTCTAACATTCTTCTTTTGACTAGGATCTAATCTAAATGGGAAATATCTAACCCCCCTACCAACAAGCTGTGCTTCTGATATTGTTGCTCTTGCTATTCCTCCTTTTGTTTTACCACCAGAAGCCTGTTTTTCTGAGATTCTAACAATATCATATAAATTAAGGACATCCCACCCTTCATTTAACTTCTGAACCGCAAAAATTACTCTTATCTTATTATTTTTATCTTCAAGAGAGTTAAGTAATTTTTGCTGGGCTATTACTTCTTCCTCTTCCTCTTTCTTTATATTTTTTTTCTCTAAATCTGTTTCATTGACATTTATACAATGTTTTTTAGAAAAGTTTACCTTTATCTTTTGTTTAATCAAATTATTTATAGTAATTCCTTCTTTTTTATAAAAATCAAATATTTTATTTATTATTGGGTGGCTTATTCTATCTTTTATATATTTTAAATCTTTATTTGTTAGATTTTCTATTATTTTATGAAACAGTTTTTCATTTTCTTTAGAATCATCGATTGTTCTAGTAGCCTTGAACAAGATAACTGGTTTAAAATTACTTAGTTTTTCAGATTCTCTAAACTTTGATGCATAAGTCTGAGCAATATCCTGTCTATACTGATTTATTAAAACAGATGTTAAAATTCGATATTTTTTATTTTCATCAACTTTGAATATTTCTGGTTCCTTTGAGAATCCATCATTCCTAAAATCAATCAAATCATATTTGAAAATTAATTTATCTAAATATTTGTCTTTTATATATTCATCATTTTCAATACCCATTGTAGCTGTGAATTCTAAAAGAATATTATCTGGATTTTTTTCAAAAATTCTTTTGACTGTTGTCTCCCAATTTCTTTCCTCTTTAATTAATCTTTGTTTTGTTGCAGCCTGAGAATGATGAGCTTCATCTGAAAGAAGAACTATTTTTTTATCTTTAAAATAATTCATTGTTAAAGAATTCTCTTTATCCAAATTTAGATCATTATGAAGTTTATGAATTGTAGTAAAACATATATTTATTTCGTTTTTATTTACTGCATCAAAACTATTAACATGTCTTATTTTTATTTTTTTCCCTTCAAACATTATTTTTTTATTGAAAAGATATTTTATATGATCTTGATCTAAGAAGTTACTTTTTGTTTTTTCTATTATATTATTTGAGTTTACAAAAAACAAAAATTTATTATATCCTCTCTTATAGAAATATAAAATTAAACTTGCCATAATTAATGTTTTTCCTGAACCAGTAGCCATATTGTAAAGTAATTGTGATGGAAATTTCTTATAAGAATATTTTTCAAAATACGCAATTGAATTCTGTAGTGCCCTTTTTTGATATTCTCTCAATTCAAGATCTTGGTGTATATTGTCCAGGATTTCTCTTGGTATTTCTATGTTTTCTATTGTTACCCTTCCTAATTCCATCATTAAAGAATCATATAACCATTTTTTTGTAGTATCTAGAGTTGCTGGGACCATTTAATCTCCGTTGTAGAATTTTTTATTTAGTTCTTTATCTTTTTTTGAAACCTTAAATTGAGAATCTTCAATCTCAGAAAGATTAACATAAAGCTGGTTTTTGTTTAACATTTTAACTAATTCTTTTTTCTGTTGTTTTAATGTTAGATTTTCAAATTCCTTTCTGTTGTCATTAAACTTCTTTATATCTACATCATAATTCAAGAAGTATTTATCACACATCTCTTTCCATATTTTAAGGAGAGTTTTTGTATCTTTGGCACCTTGTATTTTATCTATTGCTTCTTCGTTATATTTCATAAGTTCGCAGTAGATAAATTTCTCTTTTTGTTTATTTTTTTCTAAAACTCTTTTTAATTTCTTTTTTATAACATTCATATGTTTATCCAACTGTTCGATTAGAATAAACTTTCTATTTCCACCATCCTCTTTATTTAGATCAATTACTGCATGACCAGTTGTTCCACTTCCAGCAAAAAAGTCCATAATTATATCTGTTGATTTAATATCTGTTGATATTTTTATAAAATATTTAATCAAAGAACTAGATTTTGGATAATTAAATTCCTTTGATCCTAATATTTTTTTTGTTTCTAATGATCCCAATTCAGTTCTTCCAATTTTTGGACCAATAATACTATAAGGTAATTTTCCAATTTCTTCAAATACATATTTCTTTTTGTGTAATCTATATTTCCCAGCAACTTTTTTAACAATTAATTTATTTCTATCTTTTTTCATTTTGGTTTTTGACCAAGTCCATCTACCAAGAACACCTTTTGTTTGATAAGGAATTATTTTTATTAGGCCTTTTTTGTTTCTAGCTTCCTCATCTATAAAAATTTTTTTATTTTTTTTATCATAATATACTGGGAAGTGTAAACTTGGAACATCTTCCTTTCTACCCCCAACACCCCTCTTCCATAAACGTGCAGTATAAAAACGACCAATAGAATCTTTTTCGTTATATTTTTCATTCAATTCCTTTTCAGATGGTTTTATTTTCTGAGAAGAGAAACTACTACTTTTTTTGTACGCAATACAATACGAATGTTGTTGAGCCACATCTGCTGAACCTTGAGTTCCAGCAGGTGCTGAGACTACAATAAACTGAGCTATAAAATTATCATCACCAAAAATCCCGTTCATTAATATTTTTAAATATGCTTGTTCAGTATCATCAATAGAGATAAAAATTGATCCATCATCTCTTAATAAATCCTTAGCAATCTCTAATCTGTTCTTCATAAAGGTTAACCATGTTGAGTGTTTAAAATTATCGTTGTAAAAAGTATCAGCTTTTTTGTTATATGGAGGATCAATATAAATCATCTTTACTTTTTTTGAAAATACTTTTTTTAAAGAATGTAATGCCAGAAGATTATTTCCCTTAATTACTAAATTGTCTTTGATTGTCCTGCTTTCATCTCTTATGAAATCTTTGACTTTTTCTTCTCCCTTTGAACTATATTTCTTAAAATTAGTTAATACTTTTGTTTCTTCTAATCTATCTATCTCATCTTTGGCTAAAATTTCGTTAAAAAATATTTCATCCCTTTTTTGATCTTCTTTAGTCATACTACCCTCTAAAACACAGTCCTTAAATGGCCAGACAAGTGCAACCTCTCCCCTTTCTCCTAAAAATTTATTATCTATATTCAAACCTATCTTTGCTTCGAATTTTGTGACAGAATTACTAAAAACATTCTTATCCTGAATATAGGCAACAAAATTGTTTATATTAAATATCCACAAATCTTCAATTTTCTCAAAAAAAGCATTTTTTATTTCTTTATCTTTTATCAATAAAATAATCAATTCTTTATCTAATTTAGTAGCTGAATTAATGATTACAGATTTAATTAAATCCCCCTCTTTATCTACAAACTTGTCGTTTTTCTTTAATATCATTTTGAGTTTTTGTTCAAAGTTCATATTATCAAAACCTCTACCATATTTATAATCTACTTTTTAGATTTAAACTCTATACTTCGCTCCATATTTAACCATTCTTTCTAAAACTTATAACTTTTCCCCAATTCAGGCAAAACAACCTTTCCTTTAATTAATTTTTTGAACATTTTTGGTCTATCAGTATGGACAGGAAACAACTTACTGGGTTTCACGAATTTCACAATTTCTTTTAATTCCTTACCATTTGCATGGCCAGAGGCATGTGCATACTTTATATCCAGTTTGAATCTGTCTACCCAATTCATCATTCTCCCAAAATCAATATCCATCTCCTCATTGAATGGTTCTGTCATTGAGTAAATGAAAGCACTTCCACGCGAAGGTTTAATATCCAGAAGTTCTTTTAATGTGAAGAAATTTATGAAAATCAAAAACTTATTTTGTTTCTTGGATATTTCCTTAGCCTTGACAGCATTGTCACGTTTCAAAAACGGCCTCTGCCAATGGAAGTAGTCTCGTTCTTCGTATCTACCCCAACTGGTTCTGTTAAGGAAAATAGCAAACTCATCTAAGCTAGGCATTTTCAATCTTTTGTCTTTTTTGTTCAATAAATTAATCAAATATGCCTGTTTCATACTAACAGCTAATCTTCTACCACTTCTTTTAGCTGCTTTTAAAAAACTGTTCAACCTATCCACATCCCTAACAGGAAAATTGATCACGCATAATTTTTTGGTATTGTTGACAAATTTTTGAATTTTGTTGTAAACTTGCCTCTCGCTCATACTCCCTATTCTATCATCAATATTGGTCCCTTCCAAAAGCATGGCAATTGGTTTTGCTTCTTTACATGCTTCAATAAAATGTTTAGTCATGCTTGTTCTTCTTCCATGGAATCGCAAGTCTCCCGAGTAAGCTATGCAGCCTTCAGAAGTATGAACCAAGAAGCCATAAGCCCCCGGTATTGAATGGTCAACATGAATTGGCTCAACTTCTATATCCTTTATTTTTATCTTATCACCTGTTCTAAAAGTTTTGTAATTTCTTTCCTCTTGTGGTTTTCTACTTCTATTGACAAAATTTTCTCTGTAAAAGAAAAAATCAGTATAATAGACTCCCCTTGATGTTTCCTGCGAAGCTTGGAGAATGAGTTTTGCTGTGGCACCGCATAAAATTGGTATTCCTGGATGAAGCAAACTAACATGCCAGGAATGGTCTGCATGTGCATGTGAAAGAAAAACAGCATCAACTATTGGTTTTTTGGTCATTGGCCTTCCTTCATGACATAGCAAATCGTTTCTGTATATTCCTTGAATGTCTGGAGCTATGCCAAGGTCTATCAAATCGCCCAAACCATTGCAGGTTCTTGGCTGAAGAAATTCAGCGTAATATTTGCCTACTTGCGAAAAACTCATGCCGAAATCCAAGAATATTTTTGTATCTCTGTCTTCTATCAAAAACTTATTTCCACCAATTTCATTGACTCCGCCATGGAAGGTTATTTTTACCATATTAATCAATTTAATAATGAAAGACCATTTTTTCCTTCATATTTCTTAAATTGTTTATATTTCTTTCCTTTTAGTCTCGGCATATTGACATTGAATTTTCCTTTATGTATGCCTTCTTTTGTTGTTTTACCAAAAAGTTTTGGAAAATCTAATGAAGGAATTACCCAAAACTTATCAGCAGGCTCGACATAAAAAATAAAAAAATAATTATCCCTAATATTTTTTACAGCTATTCCACCAAAATTATAAGGCTGTGTAGCATCTTTTGAACTTGCTTTTATCTGAATATCTAAATATCGTGTTTTTGATAACCTTATTATACAGTCTATACCTATGTCATCAATTAAGGTTAGATATACATCAAAACCCTCTTTCATTAGTTTTGCCATTATTAAATGTTCAACACCTTTACCAAATGCTTTAGTGCCTTTTCTTCCCATACTAAAAATATAGAAAAATTAAAATTTAAGGGTTAACAACCATGCTCTTTAGCCCAATCTTCATTTCCAAATTCACTAACATCACAAAATTCTTCGTATATGCTAGCATATCCATTAGTAATCAATTCAGCATTAAGAGTTATTTTATTACAGTAAATAGCTGCTATGATACGACCATAACTACCTTCAGTCTGCCCATCATCTTCATCTACTTT
>CAYFUJ010000027.1:0-3475 GCA_964346485.1 Candidatus Woesearchaeota archaeon | reverse complement strand
TATTCACACCAGCCTTTACAAGATTCAAAACATCTGCTCTTCCTTCAACAACAATTATTTCCTGTCCAGAAAGATCCCCATAAGGAAGTTTTTCACTTCCATACTCTTTAATTCCTGCTATTCTGGCAGAATCTTTTATTGTTTTTGAGATTTCCCTGGAATCTGTCTTTCCATGAAGTTCTCCCATTAACTTCTTTGCTCTCTCAATAATATATTCTCTCTTACTTCCACGAACATCTTCAATTCTTTCCACTTCAATCTGAGAATCACAAGGCCCAATTTTTTCTATGGTTTCAATCGCAGCTGCAATAAGGGTTGTTTCAGACTGATCAAGAGCTGTTGGAATTTTTATTTCACCTGTAGTTCGTCTGTCTCCTCTTTTCAAGTCAACTTCGATTCTACCAATTTTTCCTTCTTTTTGCAATTCACGCATCTCCAAATCAGAACCAAGCAAACCTTCTGTCTGACCAAAGATAGCTCCGATTATGTCAGGCTTTTCCAAAGCACCTTCTACTCTGAAGTTCGCATGTATCATGTATTTTATGGATACAGGACTTATTTTTGCCATGTTTCCTCCTATAATGATTTAATTATATAGAAAAATAATTTTACACTTTTTACACTTCTTTCCCAAACCGCTTTCTCAAGCACAAAAATAAAGTGAATGTGAATGTGATATTTCGTGATCGATATTTTTCTACAGAATTTTTAGGATTAATGGGTTTTTAAGGTTTTGCTTATGGCCGCAGACCTTTTTTCAAAATAAGATATTCCTTCGTTTTTCCAAGTTTCTCATAGATATCCATCAGCTTTTCCTTTATCTCTTTTCTTTCAGAATCACTTATTCTCATCTCCAAAAGTTTTTCATAAAATCTTGCAGCATGAGCTCTTTTCAAGCCTCTTTCATAAGTTTCTGCCTCTTTTTTGTAAAAGTCCTTGATTGTAAGATAGATTTCATCTTTTTCTGCAGAATTTGCCTCTGACATTGCTTTTTTTCTCGCTTCTTCAGCTTTTTCAAAATCTCCTGTTTTGATATACAATTCTGCCTCTTTTACATAATGATTTATTTTCTCTGCAAAAGGAATAGAAATCAGGGCTGCATCACTGTGATTTTTTGCAGCTTCTTTCAGCATACCGGTTTTTTCATAAAGTTCTGCCAATTTGATGAAAACAAATTTTTTCATATCTCTGGTCATGCTCTCTTTCAGAAAATTTGTGAGATAGTCAATCTGGACAAAATCCCCTTTGTCAGCCAACTCTTTCTCAACCTCGCTTTTCGTCATATCTGTTCTTAGCATATCTTAAAAAAATACAGAAACTATTTAAGAATTATTGGGTTTCAATATTCTATTTCCATTATTTTTTTACTGCTATAAATAGTTCTTCAAGAGAATACCTTTTTACTCTCTCTTCATTTGTTCTAAAACCAGTATCTACAGCTCCAGTAATTTTAAGACTGACGTCTTTTCCTTTATAAATATCAGGATCTTTCCTAATATCTTCTCCTAAAATAACAGGTATTCTTTTTTCAGAACTTGCAGCAACCAGGGCTAATTGATCCTTAACCCCATTAATTTCATACACTACATGAAATAGGGAATACAAATTCTGTTCCATCAAAAAATCCACAAGCTGTTGATTTAAATAATTAATTATAGTAGAACAATTACTTCTTCTTTACAATCTCAGTGCAGATTCCTGCAGCAACAGTTGCACCAGCATCTCTTACAGCAAACCTGCTCATGAACTGGTTTTCTTTTTGTGTTTCAAGGCAAAGATTTCCCTGAGGCTTTATTCTTACTTTTGCAGAATCGCCATTCTTTAAGAAATCTGGACTCTGCTTTATGACTTCTCCTGTTCTAGGATCAATCTGCTCGATAAGCTCGACAAATTGGCAAGGCACCTGAGCTGTGTGAACATGGAACACAGGAGTGTATCCTTTAGCCAAAACAGAAGGGTGGTTTATAACAGTGACTGTAGCTAGGAATTCCTCAACAACATTTGAAGGATTGGCTGCCTCACAGATAACATCTCCTCTTGCAATGTCTTTTTTGCCAATTCCACGAATGTTTATTCCGACATTGTCTCCTGCGACAGCTTCCTGCAATTGCTCGTGGTGCATTTCTATGCTCTTAACCTCTCCTTCAATTCCTTTTCCTGTTCTTCCAGGCAATACTATGACTTTCTGGCCTACTTTCATGATACCTGTCTCAATTTTTCCCACAGGAACAGTTCCGATTCCAGTAATTTCATAAACATCTTGAACAGGCATTCTCATTGGAAGGTCTGTAGGAAGCTTTGGCTCAGGGAACTTATCAAACTGCTCAAGAATTGTAGGTCCTTTGTACCATGACATGTTTTCTGATTTCTTAGAAACATTATCTCCTTTTAATCCAGAACACGCAATAAAGACTGTCTCATCAGACTTAATTCCGACACTATCTAACAATTTTCCAACTTCTTCCTTAACCTTGTTGAATCTGTCTTCCTTATAATCAACAGCATCCATCTTATTGATTGCAACAGCAACATTTCTGACACCCATTGTTCTCAAAAGCCAAAGGTGCTCTGTGGTTTGTGGCTCAACTCCCTGAGGAGCAGCAATAACCAAAAAAGCAGAGTCTGCCTGAGAAGCACCTGTAATCATGTTTTTGACAAAGTCCTTGTGTCCAGGAGCATCAATGATTGTGATCTGATATTTTTCTGTCAATATTTTTTTATAAGCGAGGTCAATAGTAAGCCCTCTTTCTCTTTCCTCTTTAATTTTGTCCATAATATAAGCAAATTCAAACCCAGCCTTTCCGTGTTTTTCAGCTTCTGTCTTAAGTTTTGTCATTTCCTGTTCAGAAACAGCACCTGTATCATAAAGGAGCCTTCCAACTATTGTTGACTTTCCTGCGTCGACGTGGCCGACGAACACAACATTCATGTTTGGTTTTTCTTTAGCCATTTTGAATTTAAAATTCTATGAAGAATTTTTATTAAAGATTAATAAAAAATTGGCTTTATAAAGTTTTTGTTATTTTGGGCAAACAATAAACTAGATTCTATATTTCATTTATGTTTTAGAATAATAGGGTTTCCTTTGTTCCAATCATAACCTTGGTTTACTCTTTTATAAAAACCAGCCCCCCACAAACAAATTCCTGCTTCAGGTATTTCTTTTTTTAATTTTCTAGCTAATTTATAAAATTTTATTGCATCAAATATTTTATCTCCTGCTTCTATTTTTACATCAACAATTCTTTTATCATATTGATTAGATTTATATTCTGCTTTTGGTGCTTTAGCGGTAAAAAAATTTCCCCCATCTTTTGAGATAACAACTTCTGAGTTATGTATGTAATCCTCAATTGGAATAAAAGAAAGTTTATCAGAATCTATTTCTGTAACTATATTCTTTTCATATGTTAATTTTAACCTTCTATAATCTGGTTGATTATACTCTTCTTCTGAGACTTCTTTAAACTCTGGT
>CAYFUJ010000026.1:0-5390 GCA_964346485.1 Candidatus Woesearchaeota archaeon | reverse complement strand
CTTTCACTTATAGTATATACATAAAGGAAAAACAAGATGCTATTAAAATTGGAAAAGCTGCAAAAAAATATGGCATAAAATTAAGCATCCATGCGCCCTATTGGATTAATCTGAATTCAGATGACAAGGAAAAAGTCAAAAAGAGCAGAGAAAGAATTCTGAAATGCTGTGAAGTCGGGACTTGGCTCAGAGCTTATCGCGTTATTTTTCATCCCGGCTATTATGGTGGAGATAAAAAGAAAGCTTATGAAAAAATAAAAAAAGAAATATTGGGAATTCAAAAAGAAATCAAGAAAAAAAAATATACTCCAAAAATTACATTGGAAACAACTGGTAGAATTAATGTGTTTGGAACTGTTGATGAAATCTATAAACTGGTTGAAGAAACAGGCTGTGAATTCTGCATTGATTTTGCACATGTACTTGCGAGATATAAAACCTATAATTTTGAAGAAGTCTTTAAAAAATTTCGAAAATACAAAAAATTTCACTTACATTTTTCAGGAACAGAATATGGTGATAAAGGAGAGAAGTATCACAAGAGAACAGCGAGGAGAGAATGGAAAAAACTTCTCGAAAATCTTCCAAAAAACAAGGAAATCGTTATAATAAACGAAAGCCCATCACCAGTTCAAGACTCTGTAGAGGGATTGATCTTATCAAAAATCTATTTTAACTAAATGTTACTCACAGTTAGTACTATAAAATTAATATTTTCTGTTATCACCATAAAGTTTATAAGTGATTTCTAAGTTGGTAAAATTAACAGAAGACTTAGTCTTCTATAAAAACTAAATATAAATAGATATGAAAAATATGGAAACAAAGAAACTTTTGGTTTCTTTTTTGATGTTTGCATTTGTCTTGTTTCTAGCTGCTAGTGTTAGTGCTGCAGAAGTTGGGACCATTACTTCTATAAAAGTTGATGGGATTTCTGTTTGTGATGATCCTGCAATAATTGCTGGAGAGACAGTGCTTGTGAAAGTTGAGTTCATATCAGATGTTAATATTTCTGATGTTACGGTAGAAGTAGAGATTGAAGGAGACAAGAAAGATGTTCAGGCAGAGTCAGCTCTTTTCGATGTTGAACAAGGAAATTCATATTCCAAGAGTTTGAGGCTTGATGTTCCATTTGACCTCAAGGATGAACTCAGCGGATTTGTTGACCTTAACATTGAGATAAGCGGAAGCGGTTACAAAACCACAGACAGCTACATTCTAAGAATTCAGAGAGAATCTTACAATATTAATGTGTTATCTGTCAGTGTGCCCCAGACAATCAATGCTGGAGAGAGTTTTCCGGTTGATTTTGTTTTGAGAAATATAGGTTATAACGATCTTGATGACTTGTTCGCGACTGTAAAAATTTCTGCTTTGGACCTTGAAAAATCAGTTTTCTTTGGAGATCTCGTTGCACTTGAATGTGATGATGATGCTGATGCTGTAGAGAATTATGGTGTTGATATCGTTAGAAAATGTAACGAAGACAAGACAGATACTGCAAACGGAAGGATTTTCCTTCAACTTCCTTATGATGCAAATCCTGGAGTCTATGCTCTTGAGTTAGAAGTTGAGAATGAAGATCTGGTTTCAAGCGAGACTGTTCAGGTAGTCATAGAGAATGCTTTCCCTGACGGACATTTCATCGTGTCTGGTGACCAGTTGATTGTTGTAAATCCAACAAACCAGTTGGTGGTTTATCGACTTGTTCCTCAGTCCACAGGTGTTGTATCTGTAAGTTTGAGCGAAGATGTTGTTGCTGTTCCAGCTGGATCAAGCAAGACAATAACAGTGGATGCCACATCAAGAGTTGCAGGAACACAGACTTATGACGTCAGTGTTTTCGCTGTAGACGGAACACTTGTTGATACAGTCAGCTTCACCAAGAATTTTGAAGGAAGAGCTGTTACAAGTCCAATCGCTGTTTTGACAATCGTGCTTGCAATAATCTTCATTGTATTGCTTATAGTGTTGATTGTTCTGATTGGAAAGAAACCAAAGAAAGCTGAAGAATTCGGCGAAAGTTATTATTAATTTTTAATTTAATTTTTAATTTTTTTATTTTTATATTCAAAAATATATCACAAAAAACAATGGAAAAATCAATTGAAACCAATATAAAAGAAGAAATAAATAATTGTATTTCTAAAATAAATAATGATGATTTTGGAAGTGATCATGCAATAGTTAGATTAGGGGATATCGGCAAAGAAGGAAATAAAGAAGTTGTTTTGCCCTTGATATATGTCTTAAAAAACAATGAGAATGAAATGCTACGTTCAATGTCTGCTTTAGAATTAGGATTAATTGGTGATATAAAGGCAGTTCCTTATTTATGTGAGGCTCTTGATGATAAATTTTATGAAGTAAAAAGAGATGCTGCAGAGGCTTTGGGAAAAATCAAAGACAAAAGAGCAAAATCCTCCCTTAAAAAATTTATGCATGGCGAGTGTGGTTATTGTAAGGAGGTTGCTCAAAAATCCTTAAGAAAAATAACTATGAGAGAAATTGAAGATTCTATTAAAAAAACTGGTCCAATGTTTCTTTTGGTTGGTGGTATGCTTATAGGAGCAAATAAAACTTTTGCAGATAACCCGGCAGATCTTGCAGCCTTTTATAGACAATTTCCGATTCATTATTATAAGGTTTGTTTTGATGCAGACAAAAGTAAATTTGCAGGAATTGTTCTTCCTTTTGGTGAAAAGAAAAAAACTAGTATCTTTGGATTGGCATGGGCAGATGCAAAAAATGAAAATAAAATGTTTTCTGGACACCTCGCTACTAAAAAAGGGAATTTAACTTTTGGTTTACAGGCTAAAAAAATTTGTTATAATGGTGGGGAAATGCCGGTTGAATTCACTTCAAGTATAGAATTTAACAGTAAATCTGGAGGACTTGTTGCGCTTTTAAATTTTGATGATTTATGGAAATCAGAATTGGGAGGAAATATAAAATACAAGAATTTTATAGGTTATTTAAGGACTTCAATAAGGGATCTTGAACCAATGTTTGGTGTTACTTATAATGGTAAAATAAATTTGGATTTAGCATATAAGCCAGAAATCGAAAAATATTTTGCTAGAATCACTAAAAAAATAAAAGTGGGTTCTGGAACTCTTCTTCCTGAATTAAGATTAGAATTTGATAAAAAGGGACCGGCCTGTGGGATAGGATTGGGTTTTTATCATTAATCCCCTTCAACAAAAGGGACAAATATAAATCCAGGGATTTCTCTAATAGTCTTGAATTCCTTGTCTTTTCTTTGAATTACGACAAGAGTCTGCTCGAATCTAGGTCCTTTCGGAGTCAGAAGAATTCCGCCATCTTTTAACTGATTTAAAAGTTTTTTAGGGATTTCACGGCACGCAGCACTTATAAGAATCCTGTCAAAAGGTGCTTTTTCAGGAAGTCCATTAGAGCCGTTTCTGTTATATACCTCAACATTCTTGTAATCTCCAAAAGCCAGGGCTTGTTTTGATCTTGCAGTTAATTCACTGATTATTTCTATGCCAGAAACCTTTCCGCCTTTGCCGACAATTTCTGATATCAAAGCAAGAACATATCCTGAACCAGAACCAACCTCGAGAACATTCTGTCCTTTTTTCAGCTCGAGCTCAGAAAGCATTATAGCAATTGTATATGGCTGAGAAATTGTCTGGCCGTGACCTATTGGAAGAGGAGTATCTTCGTAAATTTCTTTTTCAAGTTCCCTAGGAACAAAATCCTCTCTTCTGACTTTTGAAAAAGCATCTAGAATTTTCTTTGAAAATCCATAAGCTTTCAGGCGCTTCAAAAGCTCTTGCTTGTTCATAAAATAACAAGGATGTTGGGATTTAAATATGTTTTAATCGAAAGGATTAAACCCTCAGACTGATTATCTTGCTTATTCCGTCATGCATGCTAACTCCATAGAGATTTGTTGCCCTCGAGATAACTTCATCGTTGTGCGTTATGACTATATATTGCCCTTTCTGCATGTATTTGTTAAGAAGTCCTGCAAGCCTTTCTGAATTCTTCTTGTCAAGGGTTGCATCAACCTCGTCCAAGAGATAAAAGCAATACGGATTGTATTCCTGAATCGCGAATATGAGTGAAAGCGCCACAATGGTTTGCTCTCCGCCTGAAAGAGACTTTACATCGAAATATTTTCCGTGCCCTGTTTTGACAATTACGTCTACTCCGCCGTCAAAAGGATCTTTTCGATTTTCAAGTTCAAGAGAAACACGCCCTTTTGTGCTCAGTTGAGAAAAATTTCCAGAAAAAAGCTCGTTTAATTTTCTAAGAGTTTGTATGAAAGCCTTTTTCTTCTTCACATCTATTTCATGTATTATCTTCAAAATTCCCTCTTTCTCATTGGAAATTATCTCTGCCTTTTCTTTTACAGCATCATATTCTTTTTTTATTGAATCATAAACTTCCAGAGACCTGAGATTAACTGTTCCTATTTTTGAAAGAATGTCCTGAGCTTTTGCAAGTCTTTGGGTCAGGGAGTCTTTGCTTGCCTTGATTATCTCCACATTTTTAAATTCGAGCATTTCTGTTTCAAGGTTTTCTGTCTCTGCATCAACTCTTGCTTTTTCAATCTTGAACTCGTTCAATTCCTCTTCTCTGTTGCTGAGGATATTTTGTTTTGAAAGAATTTGTGATTCTGCTTCCCGAATTCTTGCCTGAAATGAGTCCTTCTCTGAAATTTTTTCCCTGAATTTCTTGCTCAATTCTTCTTCCTGCTTTTTTTTATCTGCAAGGGTTTTCTTTTTTTCCCCAAGAATTTTCTTAAGCTCTGAAGATTCTTCCTTGATACTTTCCTTTTCCCTAACAATCTGTTTAAAGGAAATCTTTAATCTGTCGAGCTCTCTTTCCTTGAATGCAACTTCTGAATCAAGAGTCTCCCTGCTTCTCAGTGAAATTTCCTGGATTTCAATCCTCATGGTCTCATATCTCTGTTCTATATCAGAATCAGTTTCAAGAATTTTTTTAAGAAAGTTTCTTCTTTTTTCAAGTTCAGATATCTCGCTGACAAGTTTTTCTGCTTTGTCCCGAAGTGTCTTAATCTGGGATTTTTTATCATTTATATTTGAGAATTTAGTGAGATCTGATTCTGTTTTTGAAATCTGCTCTGTTATTTCTTCTATATCTTTTGTTAAAATTTCTTTGTTTTGATATATCGTTTTTAATTCGCGATCGGCATTGTCAATCTCTTTCTTTAGTTTCTCAATATTTGGAATCATCTCTCCTTTTATTTCTTCCAGATGTTTTGGAGTAATTCTGCTTTTGCATATAGGGCAAATGTCTAGTTTGGATATTTTTTCAAGGACTTTTTTCAGATTTTCTATCTCTGATTCATTGATGGAATTGATTTTTTCAAGTTCAACTTCTTTTTTCAGTATGCT
>CAYFUJ010000025.1:0-2377 GCA_964346485.1 Candidatus Woesearchaeota archaeon | reverse complement strand
TGGATTTAAACATGAGGGGATTTGGTATTTTAGAAAATCATGGTTAGAGCAAAGAGATTCTCGTTTACTTGAACAAAGTGGATTAATCAAAAAGATTGGAATACCTAATATTTTAAGAGAAAAAGGTATCCCTGTTCCTTTTACGAGCGCATATCGTGGACGCCATCCAGCTAAAATATATAGATTAAATAATAAATTAAATAAAATGATTTCAGAGAAAAAATAAAAATGGCAAAACAGCAAAGAGTCAGAGAGGGAAAGCAGGCAGGAAGCAAAGGAAGTGAAAAAATTCTTGGAGAAGTTGTTCCTGCACTTGTTCAGGAAATCATAGGAAGAACTGGTTTTCGTGGTGAAATTACTCAGGTAAAGTGCCTTATCACAGAAGGAAGGGACAAGGGAAGGGCAATAAGAAGAAACGTCAAAGGTCCTGTAAGAATTGACGATTATTTAATGCTCAGAGAAACAGAAATCGAGGCAAGAAGAATAAAATCTAAAGTTACAAAAGGTACATACACCTAATTATAAAATGCCTAAATGTGTTTATTGCGGGAAAGAATACGATGTTCCAAAAGGGATCACCCTTTTTATGAATGACGGGACAATTCATCATTTTTGCTCTCCAAAATGCAAGAAAAATATGCTGATGAAGCGGCGGAAGGTGAGATGGATTTCTAAAAAGAAGAAAATCAGAAAAGAAGGCAAATAAGCTATTTTTCCAGTTTTATCGTCGGTAAATTGAATTTTAGTGCAGAAAAGTTTATAAAGGAAAGAGCCTTTTTTTTAAGGTAAGATTGGACAGATTTTCTGTTTCGAAAATTACAAAAACCTATACAATTTAGCAAAAGCTATCGAACCACGAATAAGAAAAATCGATAAAATGCCAAAAAAATCAGAATATACAGGAAAGCAGATTCAGGTACTTGAAGGTCTGGAAGGAGTTCGAAGACGCCCTGCAATGTACATAGGAAGTACTGGAAAAGAAGGTCTGCATCACCTGATATATGAGGCAGTTGATAATTCTGTGGATGAAGCTCTTGCAGGATATTGCAGAAAAATAAAAGTCACTTTAAACAAAGACGAATCTGTGACTGTAACTGATGACGGAAGAGGAATTCCTGTGGATATTCATCCGACACAAAAAATCCCTGCAGTTGAAGTTGCACTGACAAAACTTCATGCAGGAGGAAAGTTTGATAAAAAATCCTATGTTATTTCAGGAGGATTGCACGGAGTAGGAATTTCTGTCGTCAATGCGCTTTCAGAAAAAATGATTGTTGAGATCAATAGGGACGGAAAAATTTACAGACAGGAATATTCGAAAGGAACCACTAAAACAAAATTAAAAGTTATAGGAAAGAGTGATCAGACAGGAACAAGCATCACTTTTTGGCCAGACTCCCAGATTTTTACCAAATTGGATTTTGATTATAAACTTTTAGAAACGAGATTCAGAGAAATTGTCTTCCTGAATGCCGGCCTGAGAATAATCCTTATTGATGAAAAAAAGAATAAGAAAGAAGAATTCTTTGCTTCTGGCGGACTTATAGAATTTGTAAAATGGCTAAACAAATCAAAGGAAGTGTTCCATAAGCCAATTTATTTCAGAAGGGAAGTTGACCATACGATAATTGAGGTTTCTATCCAATACAACAAAGGATACCAGGAGAATATTTTTGGATTCGTAAATACTATAAATACTGTTGAAGGAGGAACCCATGTCTCTGGTTTTAAAACAGCCCTGACAAGGGTTATCAATGATTACGCGAAAAAGAAAGGAATTCTAAAAAACTCGAATGGAACTCTTTCAGGAGATGATGTAAGGGAAGGACTTACAGTTGTACTTAGCTTAAAGATGTCAGACCCCCAGTTTGAAGGGCAGACAAAAACAAAACTTGGAAATTCAGAAATCAAGGGTTTTGTGGATTCTGTAGTCACGACAGCCCTTTCAGAATTTTTTGAGGAAAATCCATCTATTGCCAGAAAAATAACATCGAAGGCAATTGATTCTGCAAAAGCAAGATTGGCTGCTAAAAAAGCAAAAGAACTCGTCAGAAGAAAAACAGCTTTTTCTATGGGTGGTCTTCCTGGAAAACTTGCAGATTGCTCGAGCAAGAAATCAGAGAATACAGAACTTTATATTGTCGAGGGAGAGAGCGCAGCAGGCTCTTCAAAAATGGCAAGAAAAAAGGAAATCCAGGCAATTCTTCCTCTCAAAGGAAAAATTTTGAATGTTGAAAAATCAAATCCTGTCAAATCCTTATCAAGCGAAGAAATAGCAAACATCATAACTGTGATAGGGACAGGTGTCGGCGAAAATTTCAACCTTGGAAAACTAAGGTACAATAAAATAATAATTATGACAGACGCTGATGTCGAC
>CAYFUJ010000024.1:0-8547 GCA_964346485.1 Candidatus Woesearchaeota archaeon | reverse complement strand
TGTGAATAAAGAAAGTGGAAAATGGCTCCTTTAGAGCCAGAAACGAGATATCTTCCCGGAGAAAAACTTGAAAAAGGAAAATTTGAATCTCCTGAAGAAAGAATGAAAATTTTCAATAAGTCTGAATGGGACAATTCTCTCGGTCAGGTTTTCTTTAATCAGGAAAGAGCACAGGAGATTCTCGGAAAAAATCAGGTTCAGATTCAGCATATTCTTGAAGAGATGAATCAAATGCTGGAAACACAGGGCAAAATTGACACTAGGGTTTTTAGTCCGAGCCAAATACAGGCATTCAACAAAATGAAAGCAGCTGAAAATTATCTTCATGATGTTCATCAGCAACTAAATCTTCTTTTCAGCAAAGCTTATGAATTTGGAGAGGAGCATCAGAGAGAGATTTTAAAGGCATATTCAGAACAATTTCGAAAAGATATTGAAGGCCCGTATAATCCTTTTGCTTATGCACAAGCAATACAGAATCTTATTAATAACATAAAAAAGGAACAGGTTGCACCAAAAATATGGGTTCCTGTTGAAAAGTTTGCTGTGGAAAAATCTTCACAGAGTTTTGGAAACGCTGCTTTTGAATCCTATAAAAAATTCGGCAGTAAGGCACCTGTGCTTGTCATTGAAAATCCACCTGCAGGCTTTGCTCTGAGCACAGGAGAAGATATCAAGAATATTGTCGAGGCTTCTAGAAAACAGTTTGTTGAAAAAGCTGTTGAATCAGGAATTAGCAAGTCAACTGCAAAAGCTCAGGCAGAAAAACTTATCGGTGCAACATGGGACGTGGGCCATATCAATATGCTGAGAAAATACGGATACACTGAAGAGGAAATTGTCAAAGAGACAAAAAAAATTGCTCCTTATCTAAAACACATTCATCTTTCAGACAATTTCGGCTTTGAGCAGACAGAGCTTCCAATGGGAATGGGAAACGTTCCTCTTAAAAAGATGATGGAAAAGCTCGGAGAAAAGGGTTTCGAAGCAAGAAAAATTATTGAAGCAGCAAGCTGGTGGCAGCATTTCAAGACTCCTCCTGTCCAAGAGACCTTTGAAGAGGGCCGCGCTCCTTTTTATGAAACGGAAAGGATTCCTAGTTGGGAACAGGCTGCAAGACTTTATGAGGGATATTTTTCTGGATTTGGGCAAGTGCTTCCGCAGATGCATGAAACATATTGGGGTTCTGGACTTTCAATGGCTTCGTTACCTATGGAACTCGGAGGTCAGATGCCTGGAGCAAGAGGAGGCAGGATGTCTGGAAGACCAATGGAATAATTCAGTAAATTTAAAAACTATATTCAATAATATATTTTAGAGAATATAAAAAAGGTGAAAAGATGGCTAAAAAAGCAAAAAAGAAATCTAAAAAAAAGTCTAAAAAATCCGGCAAAGATCTTCCAACCCTGCAGCTCAAAAAAGAATCAGACATTGCAATGGACTTTGCTACAAAAGTCTATAAAAAATTTGACAAAATTATAAAGTCTGTTGTTCTTTTTGGCTCAACTGCAAAACAAACTACTGTAACTGGTTCTGATATTGACATCATAATCATTATCGATGATGTGGCTGTTAATTGGGATCAGGAACTGATAGCATGGTATAGACAAGAACTTGAGAAACTGATAAAAAATAATCCGTATCAGGGAAATCTTCACATTAATACGGTAAAGTTGAGCACGTGGTGGGAAGATTTGATGAGGGGAGATCCCGTTATTATAAATATTTTGAGATATGGCGAAGCAATGATTGACCTTGCAGGGTTTTTTAATCCATTGAAATATCTTTTGATTAAGGGAAAAATCAAGTCAACACCTGAAGCAATTTATTCTGCTTTGCAGAGAGCTCCTCTACATATTGCGAGAAGCAAGATAGCAGAATTAAATGCTATTGACGGGTTGTTCTGGTCTATGGTAGATGCAGCACATGCAGCACTTATTGCAATAGATATTCCTCCTGCATCTCCAGAGCACATTCCAGGAGATTTAAAAGAAAATTTTGTCAATTCTGGAAAACTAAAAATGAAATATGTAGTCTGGTATCGTGATTTGCTCGTTCTGCATAAAAAAATTGCTCACGGAGAAGTCAAGAACCTGAAGGGTGTTGAGATTGATGCCTGGCAAGACAGAGCAGAAGAATTCTTAGAAGTTATGGCTAACTTAGTTAAAGAATTGGTTGATTAACAATAATTTCCGGTTTTTTTATCACTTTTTGTTTTATTTTTTGCATCCCAAAAGAGCATCTGCGATTGAAGCCATCAATGTTATCAACAACAAGTGAAGCGGGGAAACTACCCATGCCTAAGCCAGTAACTCTTGTTAGATCAATCTGAAAATAAGGCTTTGCTCTGTAATGTTCAGAAGCTTTTGCAAGTTTCTCAGTGTTTTCTTCTCCACCAACTAATGCAATAATCCCTGTATTTCTTGACAAATCTAAAGGAGTTTGAGATTTTATCTTGAAATTGTAAGGAGTAAATCTTATTGATTTATCATCATTAAATACAACGCCTCTTTCTTCATGTGAACCAAGCTTGCTTTGAAGTGTTTTTTGATTCATAGAAATTATCCCGTCTTCTAGTTCTGGATTATCCTGAACAAATATTCCTTCAGAAACATAAAGAATTCCTGTATTTCCTGCTATCCAATGATTTTTTAATGTTTTTACAACATTCTTTGCAGTATCATAATTTTTATTTTCCAGAGAAGCATAAACCAAAGGAACAAGCTCTGGCATTGTTGGCATCATAAATCATTTTCCATAGTCTGAATTTCTTAAATCTTTAAAAATTGTAGGACCAATTCTTTGAGCATTGAATCTTAATCCAACATCTGGGAGAGTCATTGTAGTAAGTTCTTCAAATCTTGGTTTTTCATTTGTTTCTATCATTTTATTCCTTTTTCTTTTCCTTTGGCTCGTATTTTTCCATTATCTGTCTTCCCAATTCATTCAAATCAGCAAAATAATTGCATGTGCTCAAAGCCACTGCATGATTATATGACTGGCTCAAGAACTGATAAACGTCCCATGCATATTTTTCTTTTTCATCCAATACATCTTTTGGACTTATTTTTTTGCCTTTCTTTGCTGCTTCAATTGCAGCCACCTGTATTTTTTCTTCTAATTTTGCAGGAACATAATTTTCTATTTCCTTAGATAATTTAAACTTTTTATGAAGATTATAACCAAAATTATTTCCAATATTTTTGACAATTTCTTCTAAATCTTTAAGAGGCAATTTGGATTTGTTTTCTTCAATCTGTTCAATTACTTCTGTAGAAACATCATAGTCAGTGATTGAAGGCAGGCCATAAACACCAAGTTTACGTCCTTTTTCTAGTTTTTCTTTATATAAAGCATCCTTAATCTTTCTTACTTTTTCACTGTTCATAGCTTCATTATAAGAAATTTTTGCTCCATTAACAGCTATCTGACCATATGAAGCCTGATTTTCTAAAATATGATTGTTAGCAAGAACATGTTGCAAAGCTTTATCTTCTAAGGTTTTTCTTGCAATATCTCGTGCTGTTGGTTTTTTTGCCATTTTATTTTTCCTCTTCTTGCGAGACCAAGCATTCTATTTTACTTTGTTCACATTTATTCTTATATTTAAAATATTTAGATAAGGGGATATATTCTCCAGCATTTTCTGGGTTTTCTATTAAAATTTGATTTTTTGTAGCGAAATTATAAACTTTCATAATCCTTGGTGTATTTTCTTTTTCAATAAATCTTGCTTTATCAGTAGGAGAAGTTATATTTTGAGCACCTAGCGTTACTCCTATCCCAGCTATTACCCCTATAAGCGCCCCATATAATCCATTACTAATTTTTGATTTTTCCATAAAAAATCCACAAATTCAAACTTTATAAATGTTTCTGTATGTTACTACTAAGTAATTAATTCACTTATGGCTTAACAAATTCATAAGTGATTTTCTTTTTTCCAGGAATTTTTGACTTTATTCCCTTTAAAACATCCCTTGCAAGCTTGACAGCTTTTTCATTTGGAACAGCTATAAAGAAGATATCTGAGCCTGGCCGAACAATCGCTGCTTTTCCAGAAGATTTTCCAAAAGCCAGCTGCATTCCTGTCTGCATTCTGTCTGCTCCTGCAGTAGTCAGCATTTTGTTCTCTCTCTGAATATGATGCGGAAAAGGAACAATCCTGAAAACATACTGGCCTGCGAGTTTTTCGTCGAGCTTTTTATTGATATATTGCCTACAGGCTTCAAGTGCATTATGCCTTATCTGAACTTTCTCTTTGGAAACAAGACAAATTTCATGGGGAAGCTTTCCCTGATTATAGAGAGATTCAGAACCCATGTTGAACTTTACAATTTTCTGCTGTGGAACTGTCTTTACATAAGACTTTCCTTTCTTCTTGCTCACTCTTGTAAAAGGAACAACCCTTTTCTTTGAATATGCAGATGCTTTTCTCAATGCCATTTTATTTTACCTCTACTTCTGTCGTGAGCGCTTGCCCAGGAAGACCCTTTTCAAAAATTGCTCTTACAAGTCCTTTGTTTCCGTGTGCAGAAGATATTTTTCCCTTAATTATTTTTCCTGCACCAGACTTCCACTTAACATTTTTACCGACAAACTTTCCAGCTTCTTTTCTGTTTGACGCTCCAACATCCAATAAAAAATGTCTTTTGTGAATTGTTTTTCTTCCCCTTCGAAATTGTATGACTTTGGCTTTAACCATGTTACTTAATTAAGAAAATAGTTTTTAAAACTTTACAAAATTAATTTCTATAAATTATTTTCAGCGATAAATTCTCTTATCAAATTTTTAAGTTGGTTTATAATTTTAATATATTCTTCATTACTCCTCCCTTTAGGATCCTTGATATCCCAATAAATCATTTTTTTATTCTTTTTAAGATAATCCGGAATTGTTTCTGGCTCAGCCATGACTATGATTTTATCAAATTCATTACACATTTCTTGATTTAATTGTTTTCTTTCTCTTTCAGAAATATCAACGCCTTCCTTCTTCATAAATTCAATTACTGGTTTTGTAAGAGGAAGACCCCTAAGTTTCTGTGATTTGTTTCCTAAAATTGATGTTCCTGCAGAACTAGATTTATGCTTTGAATATTTATTAAAAATAACTTCTGCTATTTGGCTTCTTCCAACATTTCCTCTGCAAACAAATAAAATTTTCATAGGACAATCTCAAAATCTCCAAGCTCTTTTTTCACAAGCTCAAAAACTTTAGGATGAATTTCAATGCCTTTTTTGGATTTCTGCTGTCCGACATAGTCTGAAACTTCTTTCATGTCTGAGTTTTCAATTTTATTGGTTATTTTTTTCACATTTCCCTCTGCAAAAAGAAAACTTGCCCCGTTGCAGTGCAAAAGCTCTGCTGCCATATCTTTTCCAGCTTTTTTGTATCGAAGCCTCATTCTCCCTTTTTCCAAGCTAACTAAATCACTTCTCTGAGAGTAATCGATAAGTTCGTTGATTAAAATTGATGCGTTTTTTCTTGCATTATCAACCTTATGGGCATCTAGTTTTCCCCTCTTGAATTCTGTTTTTGCCTTGATAACATCTCTTAAAATTTTTAGATGCTGCTGTGTGAATTTTCCTTTTTTCATAAGCTTTTCAAATTCCAAAACAGTTGTTGCCTGAGATTTTTTGCCGAGAATAGCTTCGAGCAGATTGAATATATCCTTATGAATCTGTTCTATGGTTTTTTCCTGGGATCTTTTTTCTATCTGCTTTCTAAGTTCTTTGAGTCTTTCAATGTAAACATCAGAATCCTTAACTAATTGATCAATCTCACTACCTTTAATCTTCATATTAGAATCGTGCTCATATTTTTTAAACAAGCCCACAAGTTTTGTAAGAATAGCAACTTCGCTCTTCTTGAGCATTTTTTCTTTTTTAACAAATATATCTTCTACTAATTTAGGTGTTTCTTTATGTGTGGGTGGTGCAACCCCATACAACATAATAAGTGCTTGAGAAGGGTTAAGAACTTTGTAATATAAGTCAACCATGGCCTCTAAAAGTCTTCTCTCTATAAATTCTCCTGTTTTCTCTGCGGTCTTCATAAACATATCTATAGCTTCAGGAGTTGGTTTTAACTTACCCATTTTAAGAAGAACTTTCCAAGGAAGAAACGTTGCTCTATCATAAAGCGGAATACCATCTCTAATAAAAGTGAAAATTACAGGGTGAGCATCTTTAACAGAATCCCAAAACTCTGTCAGCAAATAAGTTTGAATATGCAGTGTGTTCTTTACACCAGCTAAAGCAGCAGCTTCAGCAACATACTGATAGATCATTCCTCTGAGTCTTTCTTTCAATTCAAGCCTTGGCATTCTTTTAACATCTGTATCATTAATAATTATAAAAACATCAACATCACTTGTTTTTGTAGCAGTTCCACGAAGAAAACTTCCTGAAATAACATAACTGACAACATATTTGTCAAATTTTTGCAAAACCAAAGACTTGTGAATCTCAGCTACTCTTAATGCTCCAAGAAAACCTTTATCATGAAGAGGGAAAGACATTCCTATAGCACTCACAAGCTCAAACTTACTGTCAAGGCACGCCTCCCAAATATCGACAGGAGTTTTTACATAAATCCATACATTCTGCTTTGTTCTTTCAATTTCAGAAATAATCTCTTTTTTTATCTTTGGTATTTCCTTTAACTTGTCTTCTGGAATTATGATATAGAGATGAACTTTTTTCTGTAATTTCTTTAATTCTTCTTCAGGAACATTTTCTCCAACTTCCTCCTCGATAAAATCCTTTATTGCTTGTGGTGGCAAAATTCCGATTGCCTGAGTGAAAGGATATTTCTTAACTATGGAAATCTTAAGTTTTTCAAGCTCTTTCTTTGTTTTCTCGAGCTCTTTCTGTATTTTTTCAGAACTTTCAGGAATAAGGGGTTTTTTAGCAGAATATCTATCAATTTCCATGCCTGGAATTTCTGGGTTTTCAGGACCTTGCTCTGGTTTGTTGTCTTTCTTCATTAGTGAAAAAATGAAGAACCCATTTTTAAAACTTTCTAAAATAAATGCGTGAGCCGGGAGTCGAACCCGGGTCACCACGTTGGCAACGTGGTATACTAACCACTATACTACTCACGCTCGTAGTATAGTGACATAATTATATTTTTTAAAGATTGTTAGAAGACAGAGAGGTAATTCAAAATCCCTGCAAAAGACACCCAGACAATATAAGGAAGAAGAAGATAAGAAGCTGCCCTATTTATTCTGCAGGTTACAAAAATCATTGCTAATATTGAAATCCAAAGCAGTATTAATTCATAAAAAGCCAACAACGGATTCTTCAGTCCAAAATAAAGAACGCTCCAGAAAATATTGAGAATAAAATTAATTCCAAACACCGAAGCAACAAGCCCTTTTTGTTTTTTATCTGAATTTATCCATGAAATATAAAGCGAGATTGCAATCAGGAAAAACAAAATATTCCAGACAATTGGAAAAACCCAGTTTGGAGGCGTGATGCTTGGTTTAATCGACTCATACCAGGCAGAATCTGTCACAGGAGATGTAAACAAACTTCCTATAAAAGCCACTAAATAAACAATTACTAGACTTACAATAAGAATTTTCCAGTTTATCTTTTTCATTTTTTTGATTTCTTAACAATATCAATAATAGCTAATAAAACCCCAATACCGATTAAACTATAACCAACTGCTCTGTTGTCTCCAAAAACAATTCCAGCTAAAACAAATACAAACGCAAGACTTGCTAATGGCGTCAATCTTTCTTGTCTTTTCTTCTTTACAAAAATCACGAGAAAAGCAATTACTAATAGAACTACTATTGAGATTAAAATGTAAATCTGTGATGCTTCCATCTTTAACATGGTCCTGCCAGGAATCGAACCTGGGTTTACTCGGTGTAAACGAGCCGTCTTAACCACTAGACTACAGGACCTTTAACAATTTAAGATAGAAGAATCCTGCTTTTAAAAGTTTTGAAACGCCCTGACCAGGAATCGAACCTGGGTTTACTAGGCAAACAAAAATGCAACAAAAATTGATATATCCTAATGAAATGTGTGGGATGCTTCTTGAATATGATCAGAATAAATTTTGTTGTAATGATTGTAAAATGAAGTTTGAGGAGATTAATTATTGAAATTTCTTCAACATCAAAGAATTTATTACGACAATAATTGAAGATGCTGCCATTATCAATGCTCCGAATTCAGGTCTTAATCTTATTCCAATGGGCATTAAAATTCCTGCTGCAATAGGTATTGCTAAAATATTATAACCAGCTGCCCACCATAAGTTTTGTTTCATCTTTTTTCTTGTTTCTTTACTCAATCTTATTAATTTAGCAACTTCTAATGGGTTATTTTTTACAAGGACAACTTCTGCAGACTGGACAGCAACATCTGTTCCAGCCCCAATAGCAATCCCAATATCTGATTGTGTTAAAGCAGGCGCATCATTAATACCGTCTCCAACCATCGCAACTTTTCCTTTTTTTTGTAACTCCTTTACTTTATTCACTTTATCTCTTGGAAGAACTTCTGCAAAATAAGTAT
>CAYFUJ010000023.1:0-7235 GCA_964346485.1 Candidatus Woesearchaeota archaeon | reverse complement strand
ATGTAGCTATTGTAAATGACTGTGTAAGCGCTCCGTTTTCTGATCTCTGGTCATTCTCTATCTGAAGTATTAAATCAGCATCTATTTCTTCTGCATATTCTACAGCTGGCCCCCATATAGGATTGCCACAATATGATTCAGTAAAAGATTTAGTCGATGCAAACATTATCTCATCTTGATTTAATATCTCTCCATTTTCAACTAAATCATACCACGCAGCATCAGGAACGTCAGATATTACATATTTCGTATCATAAACTATATATTTATTGCCTAATGTAAGCTTTATAAACTGAGGTCTGCTCATTTTCTTAAATTCATTAAATCAAATCTTGAAATTCTCTCTTCTTCATCTTCTATCAAATCTTCTTCAGTAAGATTGTTACTCTTGGGTATGGCACAAACTACTTCATCCCTTATAGTATTATGATGCCAAATAGCATATCTTTTAGCTTTCATCAAATTCTTCCCCATAATACAAACTCCACATTCCTTTATGTGATTGATAAAGTCACAGTTGACAGCAAAATCCTTGTAAGATACAGGATAATATGATATGTCAAAACTTGCATACCTTGGAACCTTGTAACTGCTGTAAGTAGCCTGCATCTCTACATCCCAACTTGTCATGCTCCTGATGTGAGACATAATTTGAGTGCCATTAGTTAAACAAAAAATGTCTATGTCATTAGGCATAACTCTCTCATCTCTCTCACTTGTATATAACCCAAATAAATATTTCCTTACAACTTTCTCATATTGAGGCTTGACTGCTGATCCCATTATGTAACAACATGAAATTGATTTAATGTCAATAGGCTCAGGAGTAACTTTAGTTTCAGGATGCTTTAAATTAGTAAGAGTAATAGCATTCATTAAAAATATAAGAGGAATTTCACATGATTTCTTCTCTCTGTCCTTATCGTCTCTATACTGTATTTTGTAAGGAAACCTTAAAGAAGCTTTCTTGTGAGGCTTCCTGATTACAATACTGTATGCATTATCTACAGATATAAAGGGTTTGTCATTAAGGGGTCTGTTAGCCATTTTATAATTCTACTTCTTATTACTACAATAACTAATAGGAGGACAAATTACTTAATCTTTGTGCTCTCCATACTCTTCAAAATGCTCGTAAGGATTCTCAACCTTTACTTTTGAATATATAAGACCTGCACTGTCTATCATCACATCCTTCTCCCAATAAAAGAAAAGACCACATCCGTCAACCTTAATGTCCAAATCTTCAAGAATATCGTTTATCTGCTTGGACAAGTTTTCAGTTGTTTCGTTTTCAGGAGTAAATCCTAAATTATCGTCTATGTCTGGCACTGTGAATTCCCTTACCAAAACAAGAAAAGGAGTATCCTGAATATTGTATTCTTTCTCTTTTACATGACCAAAAACTCTTGAAGAAGTAATAGTCAAATTATTCGCCAGACATACTTCCTGTAATGTCCGTAACTGCTCACAATCCGTCTCTGTGGAAGGCTCTGATGGAGATAATACCAAACTTGAACCATTTTTAATATCTTCAAAAAGAGATACAAAAAAACTGTCTATTATTACTCCTAAACCCATTAAACAGTCAAGTTTCTTTATTCTTTCAACCATTTTTATTTCATCTTCTGATAAATCACTGTATTTCTTCTTCTGCATGTCCATAATCCTATTCCTTAAAATATATTAGCTATTATAAAGGATAATCTTTCACTTTCAATAAAAAAATTATAAGTTTTTAAGGAAAAATAGGGAATTAGTTGAAAAATCTATTATTTTTATGTGAAAATTTTTATGTAGAATAAAAGCCGATTTTAGAGATGTTAGAAGCAGGAGTAAGGAGGTATAGATCGCGGACGGTATCCGTAGGGGTAACGCCATTTGCAAAAAATAAAATGGCAAAAAAATAAAATGGGCAAACTTCCCACAGTCTGCCCATTTCAGTGAAACCTTTGAAAGGAGATTTTTTATTCTATATGTTCGAGTGGTGGCTCATCGTTTTCGGCAGGTTCAGGAAGTGCGGCAGGTTCGGCAGGTTCGGCGTCGATAATTGGAGGTATGTTATTTGCTTCGAGTGCTGCCTGCTCTTCAGCTTGGTGAAGAGCTTCGATGTTATCGTCTGTAACTTCAAGGCTTGTTATGATATTGCTGTCTTTGATAACTTCGGTTGCTGATTTGACAGCTTCAAGACCTGCCTGATTTGCTTCGATTTTTTCAGCTTCGGTCAACTGTCCAAGTTCGGCTTTTGCAACTAAATCAATTGCATTTAGCAAACCTGTAACTGCTGTTTTTGCCGTATGATTTCGTCTTTGCTTTGCCATTTTTTGCCCTTTCAATTTTTGGTTTCTTTTTATTTTATGCCATTAAAATTTTGATTTTCTGGTAATGATAAAAAACCTTGCTAACCATTTTTCAGATTAGCAAGGCATTAACAATGTTGCATTTAGGAGTTTTTTCAATGTTTGATTTCGTATCGGGATTTGTTTAACGTGATTTTTTTCACGTTGTCGATTCGATAATCCCTGACGATAATCGGATTTTTCAATTCTTGACGTTCGCCCTCTTTTCGTTTTGGCATGAACGATTTTGCCGTTACTAAATCATCGGTTGACAATTCGTTGTCTGTGCCTTTGTAGTAATACGTTGGAGTTTTCGTATTGAGAACGGCAACCTGAACGTAAAACCGTTTTTCTGTTGAATCTTTGGGAGTATGTTCAATCAGTATTCTTGACGGTTTGTTGTCAAACGGGCTGATATAATGCTTTCCCCATTGACGTTTTTTTGCCTCAAAATCGTTCGCGGCTTTTTCTGCAATCCCTGTAATTTCACCTTCAAATTGTTTTAGGATTTCGGCAGGAACACCTGCATCGAGTGCGGCTTGTTTTACGTCTGTGGCTAATTCTCTTTTCCTTGCATTATTGACCATATTTTCGTAGTTATAGCCGATAATGCAATTTGTTGTTGAGACTTTTTCGACATTGCCGAAAAGAGGATTATTTCTCTTATTCATTTTTGGTTCTGTTCTTGACGTTAATGAGACAAAAGTTGTCCCTCTAACATCTAACAGGCGATAGATAAGAGAAATAACATCTATCCTTGTCATAGTTTCGGTTTTAGTTACTCTTACTTTTTCCATTTTTTTACTCCTAAATAAATTGTTAGTATTTTACCACATTTCACATTTTATGTCAAGTAAAAAATGAAATGCTGGTAAAGTTGTAAAAATCCTTATTATTGACCTCTAAACAGTCTTAAAAATAATATTCTGTTTGTTAATCTTTCTTTGCAAACTGTTTTACCTTTTAATGGGCAAGTTTTGCAGTCTGTTTTTTTCTCTTCTTTACAGTCTATAAATGTTTTTGTTGCTTCCATTTTCTTATTCCTTTTTGAGAAGTAAATAGAGAAAAACACTGACTCTTAAATGCTTCCGTCTCCGATAACGACCTGTTGGGCTATCACTCTAACGGTTACAGGTTCAAGAGGTTCGTTCCTCCCGCATCATTTGACTTTCGGATTAGTCAGCCCTTGTCAATGTTCTTCTCTATTCACTTGTCAAATAACTTTTTATTTTAGGATATTGAAATTTTGAAATGCTGGTAATTATCTTTCAGTTGGAAGATATAAGACTTGATTTTCAAGCCACATTTCCATTTTTTCAAGAGGAAAGTTTGTATATTCGATTTCCTGATAGACAATATCAGGTTTTCCTGAGTCTGATTTCATTGTTAGAGTAGCAAAACCGTTTGAAACTATCAATTCCCAAACTTGAAAAGGTTCTCTGTTTACTCTTTTCTCACATTGATAGCTTGCAATTGCATCTACTAACCAATGAGCCTCACAGCTTTCTGCAACAAATTTCACTCCGTCTGTATATGTGAAGTATTTTGCCCAGTGCTGATACCATTGAGAAGTTCCATAAAACTGTCTTAATGTGTTTTCGATATCTACTCTATCCAACATTTTAATCTCCTGTTTTTATTCTTTAGGGATAAAAAAATGAAAGTCTGGTAAACTTATATAACTTTCTTCCAATCACTTATAGTATTTGCTGATTCTCTTTGCCACTCTTCAAATATCTCTATGGCTTCTTGTGCGGTCTTTGGGCAACAAGTTCTTTTCAGTATTTCGGGGGACTCTTCTGCTGTCTTTTTGTATTTTCTTTTTCTTGAACCATCATAGTAGAAAACAACACAACCTAAATCGCCATCTTTGACATTGCTACCGCCATAATCGACAAACCACATACTGCTGATGATAACGCGGTCGCCATTATCTGTTAAGTAATAATATGGGATAAGTTCAAACCTACCTGAAATATCATTATCAGATAGTATAAATCCCTTTTTTGCCATATACTCAAAGAATATCTGTTTTTGTGTTTTTGGTTTTGAATTGTCTTTTACTGCATACATTTTTCTTATCCTTTTTATTTTACAGGATTGAAAAAATAAAAGTCTGGTATTAGTTGCATTGACTTAACGGTTTTGGACTCCAGAATTTATCTCTTTCGACAGGTAAACCCAAACTGCCTCTAACGGATTGTAATTGAGATAACATTACATATCCCAGTTCGCCGCTAGGGCATAAATGAGAAACGACTTTACCGAAAAACAGCCAGTCGTCATTTTCTTCTTTTCTTCCTTCAATTATATACCAAGTAAAGCTGCTGTCAGGAGTAAAAAATTTGAGATTACATATTGGATCTGAAACTTTCTCTTGACTGTAAAGAGCAGGAAGTTTTTTAATTATCTCTTGTGTTAATAGTTTCATTTTTTTATCCTTTTTATTCTTTAGGGATTAAAAAATAAAATGCTGGTAAACTTATTTGTAGTAGAAGATAAGGATAATAATTGTCCAAAAGACAGAGACAACCAATGCTTGTAAGCCCCAACAATCGGCAAGATAAGTTCCATTATATTTTACCATATCACCGATAGTTCCGAAATTTAATAAAACTGTATAGCATATAAAGACAGCAAATATAATAAAACATATTATTGTCCACATTTTCTTATCCTTTTTAATCCACATTATCACAGTTTGTTATTTCGTCTTTGTTAATTCCCATTTCATCTGCGAAACTTTCTAAATCATCTGTTAAGCAGACGATGTTTCCGTTATTGACGTGCTCTTGGATATTTTCCATGCCATCTTCGACATCTTCGATTGTTAGACTATACCATTTGCCTGATAATTTGACTAAACTAAACATTTTATCACCTTTTTTTATTCTTTATTACAGGTTTTTTAATTTTCTGGTAAAGATTTCATATATTCTTTCCACACATCTTTTGGAATATGTATCCAAGTTTGAAAGCCATCATCATCAATCATAACAGCCATATCATCGGGTCTTGGTCTGATTTCTGTATCTGCGCCATCACAATAACCTACTATATTTAATGTAAGTATATATTTGAAATAACTTTCTGTTGTTTTGATTGTATCAAAAGGCAGATTGACTAAACCATAATTGCCATATCTGAAGTTTTCAGGTTGTAATCTCTGCATTTTATTCTTGCCCCAATGAATGAGTATCAAAAGGATGCATAGAATTTTCTATATCTTCTACTTCAATACTGTATTTTTTTAAGCCAAAGCCTCTTGGATTATGAAGATTATGGTATTTATATCTATGTTTAGAATTACAGAATTTTTTATTAGGATGTCCTGTAACTGTTTTATTACAATATGGGCATTTTCTCTGTTTCATTTTATCACCTGTTTTTATTTAACAGGGATTAAATTTTAATTTGCTGGTAAATTATGTATTTTACTTTTCTTTATATTATAGCAGTCTTTACATACTGCAACATATCCTTCTTTTAATAATTCTGTTGTGGTTTTGGCATCAGGGGATTCTGTTGCTGTTATTCCATCAAGCCATATCAGATTTATTGACAGGTCTATTTCTCCGCACTTATCACAGCAGTTTAACTCATAATCTGCAAGTTTTTCCTTTTCTTCTTCTGTTATGTTGTCTATATTCAGATAGATAAGTTCTTTTCTACTTCTCATTTTAATTCCTATTGAAAAATGGTATTACTTTTGGGATTTTGAAATTGTTATGAAGATAAAAGGCATTTCTTCTATCTTCTGTTTCTGCCATTTTGAAATTGATTGAATTTTCATCACTTGCAGGGCAAACTATGACTGTATCAGGGCTGAAGATATCAAGATAATCAATCATTTCGTTTTCAAGTTTCCAATTATCTGTATCGTTTGTTCTTGTATAAAGAGCGATAAGATAGCCGTTTTCTTGGCAAAACTCTTCAAATTCTTTGAATGTCGATTTTTTAGTTACTAACATTTTATATCCTTTTTATTCTATTTCAGGGAAAAAATAAAATGCTGGTAAAGATTATCTTTGAGGCAACCAACCGATTCCCCAATAATAATATCCTAAAGTAACAATAAGTTTATCATAGTTTTTACAGAAACTTGCAAAAAGAAAATGTTCATTCTTTGGATTTGTAAAGCTCCAAATACTTCTACAGGTTCTGCCTAAATCCTGTTCTTTTTCTTTGATAAGTCTTTTTATATGTTTTGGAAGTTCTGATTTTCTGTATTTTTTATCAAACATTTTATTGCCTTGTAAATGTATATTCTGCAAACTCTATTTTATCGTGGGGATTATCTACTTACCTTTGCAGGTTTGTTCAACGGGCACTCCACTTATCTCATCTGCTATGTCGCGAGCGTCATCTACCACGCCGACTGTTTCACCACAGTTTTTACAATCTGCATACCACCAGTGCCGATATTTTCTGCTGAACGGTTGCATTTTATGCCCTTTTTCTTCACAGATTTTAAGGGCTTCTTTTCGTAGTCTTTCTAACTTCTTCATTTTTATCACCTGTTTTTATTCTATGTAAATAGATTTCTGATTTTCTGGTAAAGTTTTTTAATCTTTTTACCTATCAAAACAAATAACTCAATAAGAGGCATAAAATCTGCGCCATCTGAATATAATTCAGGGCATCTATGAAAAGACTCTTTACAGATAAACTTATTACAGCTTTTTTCATATAGACAGGTCATTTTTATCTCTTATGTAATTCGCCAACTTTTACTTTGTCAGGTTCATACTGAACGACTTTTGTAATTCTACAATACTTGAAAAGGTCAGGTCTGCCTTTTCTTAAATATGTTAAGTAGTATTTGCCTTGTATAGTTTGCGGCATTTCTACAAAGTGAGTATTGTTTGCCATATAATATCTTTTTTCTGTTTTAGC
>CAYFUJ010000022.1:0-2852 GCA_964346485.1 Candidatus Woesearchaeota archaeon | reverse complement strand
CATCTTGGTTTAGCGAGACTATCAGATATTTTTCTTTGCCTGTTTTGATTTTGGCCAAGTTTGAAAGCCTTTCCAAGCCAAAAGAAATGCCTGTTGCTTGAACCTTATCTACCATATAGCTTCCTCCGCCTGCAATAGATTCCTTTGTACCTATTGCCCAAATTTCAAATATACTTCCATTATAATATGAAAGTCCTCTTGCTAAAAGAGGAGCAACCCTAACTGTTATTCCATAGAATTCGCAATAATCTATTAATTCTTCTATTTCAGAAAAAGATTTATATTTTCTAAAATATTCTGGGTTTTGTTTTAAAATTCCAATAATTTTTTCTGCCCCAAGTTTTTTCAAATTAGTTTTAACTTTCTCTTCAGATAATTTATTTAATTTATCAAGTTCTCTTAAAACTTTTTCTTTATTTTTTTTAATTCCCTTATCTTCTAAGATTTCATTAAGGAGTTTTCTATTATTGATAAGAACAATTGGTTTTATCCCGAGCTTCTCAAGAATTTCTGAAAAAAGTGCGATTATCTCTGCTTCATCTTTAATCGTGCTTCCGACTACATCAATATCACACTGCGTGAACTGTCGAAATCGATTTGCAGAAATCGGCTCATCTCTAAATACAGGCCCGATCTGATATCTCTTATAGGGAAGTTTTTTACCTTTGGCAATTCTCTTTAAAGGAAATGTTAATTCATATCTAAGAGCAAGTTTTCTTTTGCCTTTATCTTTCAATTTGAAAATATCTGAAATAACTTCGTCAGCAGGATTTTCTCCTTTAACAAACTTTTCATACTCAATTATAGGAGTTTCAGCAGGTTCAAAACCATATTTTTCGAAAGTCTCAACTAGGATTTTTTTAATCTCTGCTCGTTTTGTAGCTTCTTTACCCGAGAAATCTCTGAACCCTTTTACTATTTCTGTCATTTTCAAAAAGGGTGGAAGGAGGGAATCGAACCCTCGCCTCACGGACCACAACCGTACGTTCTGCCACTAAACTACAACCACCATTATTTAATTCAAATGAAGATTGTTTAAAAATATTAGCAAAGCTAAAGAAATCGTTTCTAGTGATGCCGACAATTACTGATTTTAATTGTCATAATAATCTCAATATGTTTATGCAATTTTTAAATTTAACTAATTTAGTTAAAACTATAAGAATTTAATAAAAGTAAAAAATTAAATTAAAAAGTATAAGGGGTTGTTTGTGAGCAAAGCTGTGGATTTCCTGAGCTATCTTTAAAATAAACAGTAAACTCTAGCTTATTTCCACCAGTAACAGTAGTACCAGTGCTGGTATCTATAGACTGGGTCGATGTCTGTAACTCGGTCAGTGCAACTCCAAATTCCAAAACTCCGCTATTAGCCGTCTCATTAAATAAAGTTATTTTAACTCCAGCAATTTCATCTCCGCCAGCAAACCTCTTCAAAGTTACATCATAAACTCCTGATGAAGTTTCATTCACAGAAACCGCTCTCACATCAACAGCCATACACTTTGTGCTTATGTCAACCTGTTCTGCTCCTCCCTGAATAACGTTTCTTACAACCACCCAGATAATACCTACGGCTACCAAAACTAAAAGGATGATTATCAAAGTAGCAACGATAGCTGACAAACCTCTTTTGTTTTCCATTGTCCTCACCATTTTAAATGATTATTAATTTTATTAAATAATTCAGATTTAAAAATGTTTTGTTCCTGATTATAAGATATTTATTAACTCTTATTGAAGCTATTTAAAAGCTTGAAAAACTCTTTTTTGTCAAGAACCTTATCTGCTTCAGAAAAGCCAATCTGCTCTGCAAATTTCCAAAATGCTTTGGGTTTATATCCTTGTTTTTTTAACGATGATATTGTCGGCAGTTTTGAATCATCCCATCCAGAATATTTACCTTTTTCTATATCTTTTTTCATTTTTGTTGTTGAAAGTTCAAGGTCTTTGAATTTAATTTTTCCTAGAAATGCTGTCCAGGGAAATTTTTTCCTAAGAACATTATAAATTCTTTTCTGTCTTTCTGCATTGTCTCGATGATCCTTTGCTCTTATGATATGGGTCATTTTCATTTCAATATCATCAACAACGACAGAAAGATTCATCAAAGGCCAGACCTTATATTTGCTTCCTTGTTTTGGATGTTTTGTCAGGTTAATTCTTGCCAAAGGAAAATCTCTAATTGCAGGATTTTTATCTTTCATTCCTGATTTAAATCTTAAAACCGCTCCTCCTTCCTTAAATCCCCCATCGAGCATTTTTTTCCATTCTTCTAAATTTTTTTTAATACTTGTTTTTCTGCAAGGGCAGTTTTTTTGAGCTTTTCTGAATTCCTTAAATTTTTCCATCGGGCAGGTGCAGACATAGGCTGCATTTTTTTTAATAAGTTTTTCTGCATATTTATAATAAAGAGCCATTCTGCCAGACTGAATTACAATCTCGGCAGTATTGTCAAAAAGCCAGGCAGATTCTTTTTTAATCATCTCGTAGGCAGGAACATAAACGTTTTTAGGATTAGTATCCTCTATTCTCACATAAAATTTTCCGCCATATTTTTTTACAAATAAAAAAGACAGGGAGGCTGTCAGTGCATGTCCTGCATGTAAAGGACCAGAAGCAGAAGGCGCAAATCTCATTATGACTTTTCCTTTTTTTGCATCAGGCAGTTCAGGAAGACCCTCCCTTCCTTTTCTCACACTTATAATTTTTTTAAATTTCTTGAATTCTTTTTTCTGTTCTTCAGGTGAAAGCGCATTAACCTCTGCAACAATTTCGTTTATCTTTTTTGAGTATTTCTTGACTTCGCCCTGCTTCAAACCCTCGTTAAACAATGCAGAAATCACAGAACCAAT
>CAYFUJ010000021.1:0-3418 GCA_964346485.1 Candidatus Woesearchaeota archaeon | reverse complement strand
TAAATAATCTCTTGCCATCCGATTTCTCTGTTTAATAAAATGTCATGAATCTGCTCTTGTTTTGCATTGTTTCCACTCTTTTTATCCATTCAGTGCTAAAGCTTCGTGTTTTTATAAATCTGATGCAGCCAGAATAAATCAAGTAGTGACTAAAAAAATTACTCCTATATTTATTGTAGTGACTAACATCTCTAAAATTTTGAATATTGAATTACCACTTTATTATAATTATCAGGTGTCATTTTTTAAGAGTAACAAGAACGAAAGATTTATATACTAGAACATCCTCTAATATTTATCACCTCTTTTTCCCCAGGATAGAGGTCTTAGGCTGCTGTTTGTTGCTTAGGACATCTATCCCAGGGTTTCAAATCTACTGTTAATATGAAATTTACTACTTTCGTAACAAAGTTATTTTGATACTTTCTATCCAAATAAAAGATTATTTATATAAGATAAGCTTAAATATTTATGGAAAAAATTGTTTGTTACCCAATATTAAACATCAGAACGAAAAAAAGCAATGAAGCAAACAAGTATAAAGATAAGTTTGGAAAACTGGAAAAAGATAATAAAAGTTACGTTCATTAAAACAACTTAAAACGATGAAAGTAGAAAGTTTTAACTCCATTCTTACTGATTTATTAAAAAAATCCAAAGAATTAGATTATGTAAAAAAAAGGGCGAAGATTTAAATTTTTTCACTTTTTTATTCAATTAAAGAATTCTATTTATTTTCTTCCTTGTTGTTTCCTTCAAATTCAGAATAATGGCACTTTCCGCAGTATAATCTTCCCTGTGAACTCATCAGGAAAATTCCTGGCCCGCACCTCGGACAGGACCTCTCTCTTGTGAACTTATTGCCTTCAATCTTGTATTTCGTATATTTCTTGCTAGTCGGCTTGTTTTTGTGCGGCTTCTTTCCTTTTTTTATTATTTTTCTGGGCATTTTTATTGTTCAGTCTTTTCTTCTTTCTTCTCCTCAGTTTTTTCAGGTTCTTCTGGCTTTTCTTCAATAGGTTTTTCTTCAGCTAATTCCTCTGGCACTTTTTCCTTTTTTTTCTTTAATTCTATGCTGTCTTTGTCCTGCTCTGAAGAGTAAATATTTGCCTCTATATCAAATACATTTGAACCGAATTTTCCAAGAATTTTCTTAATCTTTATATTTTCTCTAGGAACATTGAATTTTTTAGACAAGATTTCTAAGGTTTCTGCACGACTAGGAGCTATTTCTGATTCAACAGAGCCCTTAATCTCCTTTCTGTTGAACAAAGGATTTTCCTTTTCTTCGATTATTTTAAATTCACTCATCGTGTCTTGATAGCAAAATTTCCTTTTTCCTTTATGCCGAGTTTTTTTGCTATCTCTGATTTTTTCGAATCAAAAACAACAATTCTTCCCTTAAAACCTTCTGTCGATTCTTTAGAACCGCATTTAAGACATTTGTCTCCTTCATAAATCACGTTGCAAATTTTGCATGCTTTTTGTTTAGGCATTTTATTTCTTTTTGTGGGTGAGCAGATAAATTATAGGCAGAATACCCAGAGTATTTAGTATCAGGATTAATATGAACCATACAGTGTGCTTATTCCTTGCCGAATACCAAAGAGCAAAACCTTTCCATATCAGTTCCCATAAAATTACAATACTTATAATTGTCCAAAACCAAGTTGGAAGTTCGATTATCATTTCTTTTTACCTCCTTTTGCTTTAGTTCCTTTTGCAGATTTTTCTTCCCTCATTGCTTTTTTTGCCTCTCTTTCTTTTTTGAGCTGGTCTTCTTTAATCCATTCGAGTTTTCCAAGTCCTGGCTGTCTCATGGTTAATCCTATCTTAGGCTCATCTCCCTTATGGCTTATAGCGACTATTCTTGCCAGGCACAAATCTCCTTGTTTTAGGCTTCTTTTTGTTGATTTTCCAATCAAAGTATTTGTCTTGCTGAAGCTTACATAATCTTCCATAGTCTGGCTTATATGAATCATCCCCCTCATAACACCTAGATCAATGAATGCCCCGAAATTTGTTATTTCAGAAATTATTCCGTAAACCAACTCGTGCATTTCAGGTTTCCAGACGAGCAGTTTAAATTTTGTATCATAATAAGCTGCTCCATCTCCTGGAATTATGATTCCATCGCCGATCTCTAAAACCTCGATAACAACAATGACTTTTCCAATCTCCTTGTCATAATAGTCGCTGTAAATCTCTCTCAACTGCTGCTCAACAGCTTCCAAAGTCGGCAGACCAAACAGCCTTGGCTCAACTCTTACATAATCCTGAATTTCTGATAAATAAAACATTTCAAAAAATAGTAAAATTGGTTTAAAAAACTTCTGATGAAACTTTGTTAAATAAGCTCAAGTTTCTTTTTGTTCCTTATCACGAGTTTTGGCTTCTTTATCTTTCTCTTTAATTGCCTGTCTAGGGTTGCCACGATAACGTCTTTATTTTTTTCTGCAAGATTCATCAGACCTTTATCCACGTCTGATGTTCCAAGTCTAATTTTTTTAAATCCACCTTTATTGAGTATTTTCAGGGCAAGTTCGGCATTTTCCCGGAAATGGAGCTTTCTTCCAGAATCTCTGATTTTTTCAATCTCTTTCAAAACCTCTTCCGGAATCAAAATATCCAACCCTATAAATTTGATTTCGTCCAGGAAATCTATCTTCTGCTTTGCACAGCTCAAAATGAAATTCGTGTCAAGGATGGCTTTTTTCATGATTTATCTAAATAAAAGAGATATAAAAACTTAACATTTATTAACCAATCTTCTTTATTTTTTATATGCGAGAGAGAGAAAATATTCTGAGGATTTTTCAGGAAACAAAAGAGGCTGTTAGTGAAGGAAATTCTGCAAAAATTAAAAAATTGAGTAATCAGACGACAAACACCGCTTCTCTGACACATGATCCGGATAATATTGCAGCAGCTGTTGTAGTTTATGCCCTAAGTAAGATAATTGAACGTGAAGACTATCGTCAACTTCCTGGTTGGAATGAATTTTACAAAATTTATATCAGTTCTATAGACAAAATTATAGATGCAATAAAAAGAAAAGATGACCAGGCTTATGGCAAAAATGTAAGTCTCATAAGAAATGCGATTGGAAAGCTTTCTGGAAAACTTAAAGATTATATTTCAGATGTTTTTAGGGCTGCAAGCATTAACAAAGCTTCTAGAATTTATGAGCATGGAATTTCAATGGAAAAAACAGCAAATTTGTTAGGAGTTACGATGTTTGAATTAGCAGATTATGCAGGTAAAGGAAAATACGCAGATATTCCAGAAGCTCAGACAGTTGATGTCAAAACCCGAATTAAACTTGCAATGGGGATGTTTGGATGAAAAAATATTTCATATATAGAATAAGGTATAATCCGAACTTAAAAGAAACACATCAGAAATTAGAAAAAATCTT
>CAYFUJ010000020.1:0-2409 GCA_964346485.1 Candidatus Woesearchaeota archaeon | reverse complement strand
ATAGAAAGCGGGGAAACAAAAGAAGTCCAGCTTGAAATTACACCACTGGCCTCAATAGAGGAAAGAGGCCTTTATACTATAACTTATTATATCAAAGCAGAGGACTCATCTGAAGTACAGGAAACCCTTACATTTAAAATAATTGAGCTGGGAGATGCTCTTTTGGTTGGTTCTGGAGATATTGACCCTGAGTCAAATTCAGTTGAGGTATTTATTAAAAACAGGGAAAATTTTAACTTTGGAGATGTTGATGCAACTTTCTCTTCTTCTTTTTTTAATTTTGAGCAGAGTTTTTCTTTAGGACCTAAGGAAGAAAAAACATTTACCATAGAGCTTGATCCTGAGGATTTCAGTGGATTGGTTGCAGGGTTCTATACTTTAATAGCAGATATAAATATTGAAGGAAAAAATATGGAAGTAGAAGGAGTGATAAAATTTGTTGAGAAAAACATACTTACAACGACAAAAAAAGATTTTGGTTTTTTAATAGCCACCAAGATAATTGAGAAAAAAAATACAGGGAATACTATCGAAAGATCTGAGACTGTGATAAAGAAAAACATCATCTCAAGGCTTTTCACGAGTTTCAGCCCTGAGCCAGATATTGTTGAAAGAGAGGGGGGTAGTGTATATTACACATGGGATAGTGAGATAAAGCCAGGAGAAACTCTGGAAATAAAAGTAAGAACAAACTGGCTGTTTCCGTTTTTAATTATTCTGTTCATAGTTCTGATAGTTGTCTTGACAAAGAAATACAGTGAGACAACCCTTGTTCTGAAGAAGAAAGTTTCATTTGTGAAAGCCAAGGGTGGGGAGTTTGCACTAAAGGTTTCGATTTTAGTCAATGCAAAGAAATATATCGAGAGAGTAAATGTTATAGACAGGCTTCCTTCTTTGGTTGAGATTTATGAAAGGTTTGGAGGAGACCAACCAACAAAAATCGATAAGAAAAATCGAAGAATTGAATGGAACTTTGAAAAACTCGAGACAGGAGAAATGAGAGTTCTTTCATATATAATTTATTCCAAGGTCGGGGTTCTCGGAAAGTTCGCCCTTCCTACAGCAACAGCAATCTACGAGAAAAACGGCGAGATTCATGAGTCAGAATCAAACCGCGCGTTCTTTGTCGCAGAACAGAGAACTAAGGATCTTAAGGAATAAGAACTTTTAAAAATGCCAGACTTTTTTTCTAAGTATCCCCGTATAGCTCAGTGGTTAGAGCGCTCGGCTGTAGATCTTTGACCTAGGGTGGAGATTCAATTATGATTACTATGAAACCTGATAAGCCGAGAAATTGGGAGCAAGAACAGCACCCGAGAGATCCCAGGTTCGAATCCTGGTGCGGGGATTTTTTTATTTTAGAAAAAATTACCTATCCCCTAAAAACTCCTTCTGGGGCAACATTTTCTTTTAATGTGTCCAACACGATATAAACGTCATGTATCTTTACAAACTCAGGAAATTTTTCTCTGAACTTGATGATAAATTCCCTTAGCTCTTCAGAATTTTTAACAATTATTCCAATGTCAATATCCCAGTTTTCATTACCTACATAATGATAATGATAAACGGTTTTTTTATCTTTTCTAAGAAAATCTTCAATCTCTTTTTCCCTTGCAATTAACTTTATTTGAATATTATACCAGGCATATCCGAGTTTTTTAATGTCCACAGAAATTGTATAATAAGAAATGACTCCGGATTCTTCAAGATTTTTTATTCTGTATTTTATTGCATTGGCGGTCATATTTAATTTCTTTGATATCTCACTATATTCTTCCCTGGAATTTTCAGATAGAATTTTTAATATTTTGAGATCGGTTTTGTCTATCTTTATTTTTTTTCTTTTTACCTCTTTTTTTCGGTATGTTCCAAATATTTTTTCAGGATAATAACCTCCAGAAATAAGATTGCCTGCTATAGAAAAAATTGAAACATATTTCTTTATTTTTTCTTGAATTTCTTTTACGGTTTTTTCCATGTCTTTCCTGCTTTTTGAAATAAGATCAAAAACAACATTCCATTTCCCAATAACAGTTCCAATATATGTAATATATTCATGTTTTTTCAAAAAATCAAAAAAATGTTTTTCTTCTGAAGGGGAAATTCCCTTTAATTGAATAAAACAAGTATTTCTTAGATAATCTATTTTCTCTTCATCAATGACTGCATGAAAATTGGTGATTATCCCCTTGGATTTTAATTGGTTTATCCTATATGTGACGACTTCTCTGCTAAGTCCGACCTTTTTTGCTAATCTATTTAAGGGGATTCTTGAATTTAATACGAGTTCTCCAAGGATTTTTTTATTTTTTACATCCATTTACACAAAATAATAGTTATATTTATTTAAACTTTGCGATATTGTGTAAAATAAAACAAAATATTTTTATATTATATAAAAAGGAT
>CAYFUJ010000019.1:0-3417 GCA_964346485.1 Candidatus Woesearchaeota archaeon | reverse complement strand
TAAGATATATTAATTATAATAATCTAAATCGGTGTCCTTCAATAGCTGAAGGAAATTCTAAAGAAATGGTTGTAAAATATAAAGTAATAGAAAGTGAAGAAAAAGGGACTTTGTTTTTTTATGCCGACAGTATGGATAGAATTGAAAAATAACCCCTCTCAAACCCCCTGAGAATTCTATTATCACAAGATTTAAAAACTAAGAATATTGGAAGAAAATATGGGTAAAAAAATAAGTGAAGAGCAAAGAAAGAAAATAATTTCAAAACTTGTGGAAATTATAAAAGCATCAGAGGAAATTAATGCAGAGATACAGAAGACTCCACATTTAGGAGATATTGTTCATAGTAGTTTAAAACCCAAGAGCGGAATGTATATTGTGTATTCATCTAAGGGATTTACGGCAAGGTATAATATTGATGATAAAAGCTATGAAATTAATATTCATAAAAGATAACTTCATATTTAATAATCATGCCCAGAAAGAAAAAAACAAAAATTTATGAGATAAGAGGGAAGACATTCGAAGAGTGTAAAATATATCATGATTGGATACATCAGGGAAAAATAGCAAAAAATACTAGTGTTTTCATTCCTTTATCTGATGATTATGAAGGTCCAGATTGGCACAATGCAGTAAAAATAATGGAAGAATCTGGGACATAACTATTAAAAACCCCTTTTCTTTAATTCAATCATTATGGCAAAAAAATTGAAAAAGTGGGAAAGTAACTGCAAGAGTTGTGGAGGTGGATTTTACTTTCTTGGATTCCTGGGTGCTTTAATTTATTACATGCAACAGGCGACAGGGTTCTGGAGTGTTATATTAGGAATCCTCAAGGCGATTGTCTGGCCTGTGTTTGTAGTGCTTAAGATATTGGGAATGTAAAACCATACTCTTAAAAACCCTCATTTCCAGCTTATTATGTAATGTTAGAAGTAGTGAAGTAATGTTCGGGTTTGCGCTAGTTCTAAGTTAAATAATGTAGGGAGGATATGTAATATGAAATTATATGTTGGGAATTTACCTTTTACTGTAGATTCTGAAAAGCTGAAAAAACTTTTTGCTTCATTTGGAGATATCGAAGAAGCTACTGTTATTTCAGACAGGTTTTCAGGCAGGCCAAAAGGCTTTGGTTTCGTGACTTTTTCTAAGGACGAAGATGCCAAAAAGGCAATCAAGGAAATGAATGACAAGGAAGTTGAAGGAAGAAATCTTAAGGTCAGCGAAGCAAAGCCAATGGAAGAAAGACCAAGAAGAGAATTCGGACAGAAAAGGTTTTAATGTTCTTATTTTTGAGAGTTATTTTATTTAATCACAAAATCTTAAGCGCCAGCAATAGGCTAAGCAAGACCAATCCAAAGACAGTTATTTCTTTTTTGTATTTCAGTTTTGCGAATTTTCCTGAGAGGTATATTATGATATACAACTGGAGAATTGTTCCCAGGAAAATTCCTATGATGACTGAAACCGGAGATGCGAGGGTGTTCAGAAAAACTCCTGAATAAGCAACTGTGTCGTCTATTATTGTTATAAATGCTGTGATAAAGCCAAACCCGATGAGCTTGAAAAACCGCTCGACAGAAATTCTTTTGGCATGAAGCTTTTCTCTTATTTTCTTCTTGGGCTTCTGGATTAATAAATTGAACTGGATTGACATCGCGAGCAGAAAAATCAGGCCTGCAGAAATATAATTTGAATAAGGAATCGCCTTGATTACAGATGCAAACAAAAATGCGAAGATAGTGACCAGAACTATTGCAATAAAGATTCCGATCGCGAAGGCATATCTTCCTTTTTTCGTGGTTGTCATATGGGTCATTACAGAAATCCGTGTCATGGTATCGTCAAAACCTGCGAGAATTTTCACAAAAAACCCTGACAGAAAATATTTCACCCACATTCTTTTATAAGAAGGACAAACCTTAAAAATATTTTTAAACTATAAAAACCATAATTTACCATAAAAGGAGGTGGAAAATATGAACAAAGTACTTATGTGGATTGCCTTGATCCTTGTCATAATTGGAGGACTCAACTGGGGACTTGTAGGTTTCTTCGATTTTGATGTCGTAGCAGCAATCTTCGGAACAATGTCCACAGTTTCAAGAATAATCTATGATTTGGTTGGAATAGCAGCTATCGTAATGATATTCAAGGCTGCTACGATGAAATAATTTATTCAAAATTTAATTTATTATATTTCTAATAGCAAGGCTTTTAAACCTAGATTACGCAATATTTTTGTAAGTCAGAAAGTTAACTCCGGGATTCAGGCATTAGATTGCCAGATGTCGCAAAAAAATCGATATCGAATTCTGAGGAAGGTCTGCCCACCTGATAACTTGAGTTATCATCCATCTCAGATGGGGTCATCTCCTGAAAGGGAGGTTGTCGCGAGGCAAGGCTCTGGTATAGAGACGAGCGTATTAAGTTACGGTGGAACGAACATCCTGACCGGTGCAAGCCCTTGAGGTGCTTAGTGAAATGTTAACACGTTCGGTTCGCCTCGGTCGAAAAGGCCAGAAAGAGAAACGACGAACGACAGAAGGTGGCCTATTTCCGGCTTACTTTTTTTCTTCGAAAGTCTTTTAAAACAGATAATACTCTCTTTTTCATAGGGTAGGTAGCTCAGTGGGAGAGCACATGACTGAAGCTCATGGCGTCGGGGGTTCGATTCCCTCCCTACCCATTTTAACCAAAACAATCAAAAACATTTATAAAACAGAAAACATTTATTAAAACATAAATAAAAATAAAGAGGATTTAATGGCTGAAAAAATTGATTTAAAGCCTGTGAGTTATATCTTTGGAATTTTGAGCATAGTGTTTGCTTTTTTCTCTCCGTTCGCTGGCTTGGTTTTAGGAATCATCGGACTGATACAGAGCAATAAATTAAAATTCCAGAAAGCAAAAAGACTCAACATCGTGGGAATCGTATTGAGCGCTATTTTTGTAGTAATACAGATAATTGTCCAGTTTTTTGTAAACATAAATGAACTTTTCCCTGCTGTTTAAAATGAAAATCGTGAAATCCAAGGGCGGAGCGATGGAAATGAGTGTCGGAACAATGGTTACCATCATTCTGCTGGTGACTGTTCTGGTGCTTGGGATTTTCTTTATACAGAAGATTTTTGGTGCAGGAACAAATGCGATTGATAATATAGATAGTTCAATACAAAGTGAAATAAACAAGTTGTTCGGAGAAGAAGGAAAGTTACTGGTAATTTATCCAAATTCAAGGCAGATTACTCTGAAGAAAGGAGATGATCCAAGAGGTTTTGCTTTTTCTGTTAAAAATGATGAATCTGAATCCAGAAGTTTCTCTTATACTATTTTTGCCTTAGGATAACTGGATGCTAAACAATCCTTACAATATACGTCACGGGGGATGTTGTTATTAAGGTGGTTCTTATC
>CAYFUJ010000018.1:0-34057 GCA_964346485.1 Candidatus Woesearchaeota archaeon | reverse complement strand
CATCTGCTTGGAAGGCAGAGATTCTACCACTGAACTACCAGCGCGTCGATAATATAAAAAACAGGTTGTTTTAAAGGTTTACTCTTTATATTCAAAATTATGCCCTCGACAGGATTCGAACCTGCAACCTACGGATTAGGAATCCGTTGCGCTATCCAGTTGCGCCACGAGGGCTAATGAGAGGTCATGCGGAGACTAGGATTCGAACCTAGGTAGGCACTAAGCCAGCAGCTCTTGAGGCTGCCCCGTTTGACCACTCCGGCACCTCCGCATAAAAACCATAGAAATCTTCGATATAAAAAGCTTTAGAATAGGATAAAAATGATTTCGCTCGTATTGTTTTCAATTTTCATTGCGAAACCAACAGTACGAGCTAGCGTGAATCTGAAGACCTAAATAAATTACCAAAAGGCAATTTAACCGCTAATTGCTCCTGTTCTTATATGATGTATATTGATTATTTAAGTATTTGGATTTAATTATTTGCTATAACCCAAAAGCTTTATAAGATAGTTAAATTTCAGATTTTTGGAGACGGCCATAGTAGTCGTGTCATACCCGATCCCTTTCCGAACTCGGAAGTCAAGCCGACTACGCCAGCTGTGTTAGTGTCTGAAAAGATGCGAAACACTGGTGCTGTCTTCATAAGAAATATTATTCATAATTACTAATAAATTAACTCTTTTTGAATTTGCTTACAAGTTCTATATAATCTTCTTGTCCTAAGAAAAGTGACCTGCAGCAATATCTTTCAATTCCCAATTCATCAAGGACTTTTTTCGGCTTTTCACCTTCAGCCACTCTTTTCTTATACTCTTCCCATAAATGACCCAAAGGCTTTCCGCATGAAAAACATCTTACAGGAATTATCATATCAATAAATTCTCACAGGGATTTTTAAAGCTTGTGATTAGTTAAACATAGTCCAAATAATTTGTTCATCTTTTAGAAAGAGGGTTGATAAAAAACTTATTGGAATAAGAATAATTAGAAATTATTAAAAGGAGAAGAAAATTGTTTTATTCATGCCTAAAATTTTAGAATCATTAAAATATTTTACAGCTCTATTTCAAATAAGAGATAATTATCTTAAATATATAAAAGCCGTATTTTTGTATAGATTAAAAAGAAAAATAGAGTTTCCTCAGACAAGGATTATCCTTAAAGGGGCAAAATTTGTAACAAGAAAAAATAGTATGGACATTGCTCATTTATCAAATCTATATGAAAAAGAAACTACAAACTTACTATTAAATTTAAATCCAAGAACATTCATAGATGTTGGGGCTCATATTGGAAGATTTTCTATAATTTTAGCAAATAAAGGTTCTAAGGTAATAGCAATAGAACCAAGCAGAAAAAATTTTCAAGCAATTAAAAAAAATATAAAATTAAATAATTTAAAAAATAAAATAAAAACAGTTATGGTTGGATGTGGAGAAAAAAAGGAAGACAAAATCTTATATTTTATCCCACACAATGAAGGATTATCTTCTCTTGAAAAAAAAGAAGGTGCTAAAAAAGAAATAATCAAGATTGAAAAATTGGATAATATTTATAAAAATCTTGATTTAAATTTCAAAGATGTAGATGTGATAAAAATTGATGTAGAAGGTTTTGAGCTGAATGTGCTAAAAGGGGGGCAGGATATACTTAAAAAAAGTTCTGCAATGTTAGTTATAGAAATAACAGATCCAAGAAAAGAAAAACCAATAAAAAATTTTCTTGCCAAATTTAATTATAAAAATAAAGAAATTCTTGATGGGAGAAACTTTATCTTTGTAAAGAGATAGTCCAAAACACCTTATAGTAGATAACTTATTATAGATAATTTTAAATATAAGCTTCTCTGTGTCGGAAACATGAAACAAGAAAAACTTCCTAGCACATTTGAATTTCTTAAAAAGCAAATATACTTGCCAAGATATATGACTTTGGTTAGTGCCACATATGGTGCCAAAGATGCGGAATTTAAATTTAATTTAAGAGAGCCAAAAGTAACAAGAGGGATTGTTAATTATTTTACTCCGAGAGGGATTCACATTTGTATATCGCAAGCAGCATATGCTCTTGCAGAACATCTAGTCAATAGAGGGGAGTTAGGAAATTTGGATATTCTAAATCTTAGAACAATCGCTTTAGAAGGAAGACTAAAGATAATAGAATTATATCAAAAATTTAGAAAAGAAATTGAATTGCCGGATTCTATTCCTGGAAGAATTGATCTTACTAGATTACGTCTCGGAAAAGCTCCTGTATTTAAATTTGATTTTGAATTTGGAGCAAGAGCAGTGACTGGTAATCTGGTTTCAATAATCGCTCCAAAACCAATGCCCCAATTAAATCAGGATATTCTAAGGTTTAATCCAAATGAAAGAAAACATAATTGAACTGAAAAAAGTGAAGAAACATTATAGGATGGGAGAGGAAGTGATAAGAGCTCTTGATGGAATTGATGTTGAGATTAAGGAAGGAGATTTTATCGCGATTGTCGGTCCGAGCGGTTCTGGGAAATCAACTATGATGAATATGATAGGTGCTCTGGATTTGGCTACAGAAGGTGAAATTTATCTCGATGATGAAGACATAGAGCACCTCGAGGAGTCAGAACTTGCGCAGATTCGCGGAAGAAAAATAGGTTTTGTCTTTCAGACTTTTAATTTGATTCCTACTTTAACAGCAGCAGAAAATATTATGCTTCCGATGCTTTTTCAGGGAATTTCTGAAGATGAAAAAAAAGAAAGAGTTGAGGAAATTCTTAAGAAGGTAGGGCTTGGACACAGAAAAAATCATCTTCCTAATGAGCTTTCAGGAGGAGAAAGGCAGAGAGTTGCAATCGCGCGTGCACTTGCAAACAATCCTGAAGTAATTCTTGCTGACGAGCCAACAGGAAATCTTGACTCAAGAACAGGTAAGGAAATAATGAAAATATTTTCAGACTTAAACAAGCAAGGAAAAACAATAATCCTTGTAACTCATGACCTTAATCTTACAAAATATGCTTCAAAGACCTTAAAATTAGTAGACGGGAAAATAGAAAAAGGTTAATTTTAAAACACAAATCTTTATAAGGACAAATACAAGAGGTTTATCATGATAAAACAAACCAGTCTTCCAAAAATCTTGGCGGGAATTCTGCTCGTAGTGCTCGCTCTTCAATTTATTCCTGCACTAATTATAGATTCAGATTATATCACGATCTATCCAGGAGAATCTGGAAAGATTACTCTTAATATAGAAAACAATGAAAACTTTGAGATTGAAGATGTTTCTGTTGCTCTTGACTTGAGTGAATTGCCTTTCACAACTATAGGCAGCTCTGAAAAAGATATTGATGACCTTGATGAAGACGATGACGATGATGTAAGTTTCACCTTAAGAGCTTCGACAGATATAATTCCTGGTGATTATGATATTAAATATATTATAAAATATGTAAATGCTGACAATAATTCTGAAACTTATAATAAAACAGGGACGTTCGGTTTAAGAGTATCTGCCAAAACAGATATTGACTTTAGTGTCGAGACTGATGAAAATGCAATACTCGGGCAAGAGGGAAGCATCTCCCTTGAAATAATCAATAAGGGACTTGGGGAAATAAAATCTGTTTCTGTACAGATTTTTCCCCAGGGTTTTGAGCTTCTCTCAGGAGATAAGATCTTTGTAGGAACCATAGATGCAGACGATTCTGATACTGCAACGTTTGATGTAATTTACAAGACGACAAATCCTGTCTTTTCTGCAAAAATTGATTACAAAGATTTTGATAATCAAGACCAGACAGAAACCGTGAATCTTCCTTTCAAAGTTTATACGAGAGAACAGGCTCTTAAATTAGGAATAATAAAAAATCCAAATTATATTCCTTATATTATAATAGGAATTCTCATAGTTGCTTTCTTTATCTACAGAAGAATAAGGAAAAGAAGGAAAAAGAAGGGGTGACTTCAAATGAAAAGTTACCTCTTTCTCGCATTTAATAATCTTAAGAGAAGAAAACTTAGAGCGTGGTTGACTATTCTCGGAATTTTTATCGGTATTGCTGCAGTGGTTTCCCTTATTTCTCTCGGTCAGGGCTTGCAAGGATACTTAACAGAGACATTTGAAATGATGGGTGCAAATAAGTTAATTGTTATGCCTGGAAGAGGTATGGCTTTTGGAATGGCAAGTACTGATAAATTAACCTCTAAAGATTTAGATACCATGAAAAAAACAAAAGGAGTTGAGATAGTTGCAGAGATGGTTTATAGTTCTAGTTTAATCAAATTTAAAGATGAGTCAAAACCAACATTTGTTATTGGCATGCCGACAGATGAAACAGCAAATATTTTCAAAGAAATGCAGGGATTTGAACCTGAGCAAGGCAGGGATTTGAAGGAAGGAGATAAAGATGAAATTGTCGTTGGTTTTTTGGTTGCCAAAGATGGGGGTTTTTTTGATGAGGGGGTTGATTTAAGGGATAAGCTTATTGTACAAGGAAAAGAATTTCGAGTTATTGGTGTAATGAGTCAAATAGGAAATCCAGCAGATGATTCCCAGGTTTATATTCCTCTTGAAACAGCTAAAGAAATTTTTGATAAAGAGGATGAAATAGATATGGTTTATGTCCAGCTAAAAGATGGTTTTGAGCCTGATGAGGTTGCAGAAAATATTAAAAAGGAATTAAGAAAGTCGAGAGGTGAAAAAAAAGGAGAAGAAACTTTTTCAGTTCAAACCTTTGAGCAAATTTTAGAAACTTTCTCAAACATATTTGCTGTTGTTCAGGCAGTTCTCATAGGAATAGCTGCAATTTCTCTAATTGTTGGAGGTATAGGTATTATGAACACAATGTATACTTCTGTGCTTGAAAGAACAAAAGAGATAGGCACGATGAAAGCGGTAGGCGCAAAAAATTCAGACATTCTTTACATATTTTTATTTGAATCTGGTTTGCTTGGGCTGGTTGGAGGAGCAATTGGTATTTTGATCGGGATTGGTCTTGCAAAGGGAACAGAATATGTCGCAACTACTACTCTTGGGACCCCTTTCTTACAAGCATCCTTTCCCCTTTACTTAATCGTCGGTGCACTTGTTTTTTCTTTTTTAATTGGGGCTGTTTCAGGGATTTTGCCAGCGATGCAAGCTGCAAAGTTAAAACCTGTTGATGCATTAAGGTATGAATAAGATTTAAAAACTATTTTTTCTTTTAAGATAATCACTTTTGAAAAAGAGGTGTTGAGATGTATAAAAAATGTATCTATTGCGGGGCAGAAATTCCTGAAGAATGTGTTGTTGATTTCTGCTCAAGGTGCGGAAAAAGTGTATGGGGAGAAAAGATGTTCGATGCTATTATTCAGAACATGGAAGAAGCGAGGAGAAAAGGGGATTTGGTTCCAACGAACTTTCCAGAAATTTCTAAAAATTTTCAAGAATTCTAAATCAGATTTTATGTAAAAGATAGTTTTTTAAATAAAGTGAATTTGGGTAAATTATGGTCAGAAAGAAGAAAATTAGGACAAAGGGAAAAATTCAGCTTAGTAGATACTTTCAGGAATTAAATAATGGGGATTCTGTTGCGATTGTGAAAGAGCCTTCGGTTCAAGCAAAATTTCCTGAAAGAATCCAGGGAAGAACAGGAGTTATAGTAGGAAAGAGGGGAATGTCTTATATAATAAAAATCAAAGACCTAAAAAAAGAGAAAAAATTTTTAATTGCTCCGGTCCATTTAAAAAGAATAAAAACCCATAAATAAGGTCCAATAAGGAATATCATGATAAAAAACACAACCCCATTGAATATGGCAGAAACTCTTGAATACGTAAAGAAAGATTCTGATAGCGGAGCAAAAATTCAAAAATTTATAAAAAAATTTGCAAAATTAAAACCTGAAAAGGCAAAAGAAATGCAAAAAAAACTTGAAAGTCTTGATTTAATGAAAATGAAGTCGGAGCACATGGGTAAGATAATCGATCTGCTTCCAGAAGACTCTGAAAATTTAAACAAAATTTTTAATGATGTTAGTCTTAATGAAGATGAAACAAAAAAAATACTCGAAACAATCGAGGAATTCAAATAGAAAAAATGAGAAAAGAAGAATACGCAATAATCTTAGAATATTTACCAAACGGATATCCTTTAGAGAAGAGAATGATGCCCATAGCCCAGGCTATAGGAGAGTTGAATCTTACTCTTTTGGAATTGGTTCCTAGAAGAGGGATTTCTTTAGAGATAGGCGAGAAAGTCTATATAGGTGAAGGCAAAAGAGATAAAATCTATTATATCCTCGGAAGGCTCCATCATGAAAAGATTACAGAAGCTGCTAAAAATCAGTTGCAGGAATTTATAAGCAAGATAGTCAGAAAAAAAGGAAAAGAATTTATTGATTTTTTCAATAACTCTGAGGCAATAAACAAGAGAATACATCAGATAGAGCTTCTTCCTGGATTTGGAAAAAAACATATGAAAGAGATTCTGGAAAAAAGAAAAGACAAGCCTTTTGAGAGTTTTAAGGATATGAAAAAAAGACTTCAGAATCTCCCTGATCCTGAAAAAGCAATAGAAAAAAGAATTATTAAAGAGTTGACAGAGTTCGAGAGATATAAGTTGTTTGTAAAATAATAAAATGGTACAAGAACAGAAAACAGAAGAAGAAAAATACAAAGAAAGAATAGTTCGAATTCTTGACGAAGATATAGAAGGTGCTATGAGAATTTATGCAGGACTGGCGAAAATAAAAGGAATTTCATGGAGCATGGCTAATGCTATCTGCAAAAAATTGAAAATCGACAAAAACAGAAAGGTTGGTTCTCTTACTGATGCAGAAGTTAAAAAAATATCTAATTTTATAAAAAATCCTGAGATTCCTTCCTTTATTTTTAACAGAAGATTTGATTTCGAAACAGGGAAACAAAGATATCTTACAGGAACAGATCTTGAATTACAGAAAGAGTTTGACATTAAAAGACTGAAAAAAATAAAAAGTTATAGAGGAATAAGGCACTCTGCAGGTCTTCCAGTGAGAGGGCAGAGAACAAAGAGTCATTTCAGAAAAAATAAGAAAAAAGGGGCAGGAATTAAAAGAAAAGTAAAGAAACCTGAAGGAGAAAAATGAAAAGAAAACATAAAAAATATTCAAAACCAAGAAGGCCTTTTGACAAAGATAGAATTGAGGAAGAAGCGCAGATAAGAAAAGAGTTCGGACTAAAAAATAAAAAAGAAATCTGGAAGGCAGAATCTGAGATTAAGGCAATAAGAGAAAAGGCAAAAAAATTAATTTCCGCCAGCCCAAAGGAGAAAAATGCTTTATTTAAAAGACTGAAAAAAATAGGTCTAAATGTAAATTCAATTGCAGATATTCTTTCACTAGACAAAAAAGATTATCTGAAAAGAAGGCTTCAAACAATTCTCGTAAAAAAGAAACTTGCTAGGTCGCCGAAAAGCGCAAGGCAAGCGATTGTACATAAGAAAGTTTTAATAAATAAGCGTGTTGTCAATAGCCCTTCATATATTGTTCCTCTTGACTTAGAGAATAAAATATCTTTAAAAACAAAGAAAAATAAATCAGTAGAAAAAAAGATGAAAGAAGATAAAGAGGGGTCTGAAAAATGAAAACAGAACAAAAAACAGAAAAAAAAGAAAAGAAAAAGGTAGAGGCTGTTGTAAATATCTACACTTCTTTCAATAACACCCTTGTTCATGTCACAGATATGTCTGGAAAGACTCTTACAAAAGTCAGTGGGGGCATGGTCACAAAACACGGAAGATTAAAGGCAAACCCCACGATAGCCATGTTTATTGCAAAAAGAGTTGCGGAGAACCTGCACGAGAAAGGTGTTGGGTTTTTGTATTTCAGAATAAGAGCTAAAACACGGAATCTTGTCCCAGGTCCGGGAGCAAATGCAATAGTGAAAAGCCTTTCAAGAGAAGGTTTTAAAATACTAAACATATTAGACACTACGAGATTCCCAAGAGGCGGACCAAAGAAGAAGGGAGGCCGAAGAGGAAGACGACCTTAAAATGAAAAAGATAGAAAAAACAGGAAACCAGCTCATTTTTACAGCAGAGATAGACGAGACTCTTGCAAACTCTATAAGGAGGTATATAAACCAGGTTCCTGTTCTTGCTGTTGACGAGGTAGAGATATCGAAAAATGATTCTGCGCTTTATGACGAAACCATCGCCCACAGAATAGGGCTCATACCTTTAAAAATAGAGGGTACAAAGAAGGAAGGAAAACTAAAGCTCAATGTGAAAAAAGAAGGGATAGTTTATTCTGGAGATTTGAAAGGAAGTCCTGCTGTTGTTTATAAAAATATACCAATCACGACCCTTAACAACAATAAAGAAATTCAGCTCGTTGCAACAGTAAGGGCTGGAAAAGGTTCTGAGCATTCAAAGTTCTCTCCTGGCCTGATGTTTTACAGAAACGTTGTTGAAATGACTCTTGACAAAGGGTTTCAAGAAGAGATAAAAAAAGCATGTCCTAATGTTGAAATAAAGGAAAAAGGTGATAAAATCATAATAATTGACAATAAGAAAAAAGAAATTGCAGATTTCTGTGAAGGAATTGCAAACAAAAATAAGAAAAAAGCAGAGATTAACACTAAGGGTGAGCTGATAATAACTGTTGAATCCTTTGGCCAGATGAGTGTAGAGAATATTTTCAAGAAATCAATAGAAACTCTAAAAAAAGATCTCGCTTCTATGGCAAAAGAAATCGGGAAGATTTAAGAGGTTTTATTCTAATAGATATATTTTAAAAAGAGATTATTTTAGTATTTTTATGCGGGGATGCCGGAGTGGTCAAACGGGCGAGATTAAGGCTCTCGTGGCTTAGTGCCTACCTAGGTTCGAATCCTAGTCTCCGCATCGATAAACCTTTTCAAAAACTAAAACTTTATAAAATTCCTTTTGTTTTTTTATTGCTATGAAAAGAGGTGTGATATTATTAGTTATTGGAATTTTAATACTTGGACTTCTTGGAATGATAGTTTATTCAAAATCTGATAAAAAAACTGTTGGGGAAGAAACACCCACTGGGGAAAAAGAAACCGGGGAAGAAGTACAAACTTCCATCGATAAAAATAGGAATAAAGTCCAAGTAATTCCTCCAACTCCTTCAATAGAGGATGAAAGCGGGGAAAAGAGAAAAATTAAACAAAAAATTAAATTAAGAGATATTGAAGCTATTTCTGATTTGGAATTAGAACAAGAAAAAGATACAGAAAAAATAAGGGCAAAATTATCAAATGGGATAAAATCTGAAGTAAAAATCATGCCAAACACAGCCTCGAGAATTGCGTTGGCCAAATTGGAAAGTCAAAACAGAACTCTTGAACTAAAAGAGGTTGGAAAAGGTGCTGCCGTAAATATCGTTTATTTCTCAGAAGCAAATAAATCGGGTAAATTTTTAGGATTATTTAGGGTTAAATATAAATTAAAAATAGAGGTAGATGCTCAAACCGGAAAAATTATTAAATTGCGCGGACCATGGTGGCGGTTTTTGACTATTAAAGACCTAGAAGAATTCGAAATAGAAGATATGATCTTACAGTTGATCAAGCCAATTCAAGATATAATTATCATAAAAAATACAAAAGAAACCGTGAACTTAGATGAATATTTTTTAAATGCCGACTCTTATTCAATTTCAGAAGTTGAAAATATCAGTTTAGTGTTGGATGGCGGCCTGTTGACATTAACTCCTGAAATCAATTATACTGGAACGACATCCACAACAGTAACTGCATACAAGGATAATGAAACTTTGGAAGAATCATTTAATATCGTTGTTACAGAAGGGAATTTATCTGTTCAAACAATCCAGTATCCTGCAATTTTGAAAGAAAAAGTAAGATGGAAGAAAATAATAAAAACTGAAAAACAAAAAATAAAAATAAATCTTCCTCAACAGTCTACCAATATCACTCTTATTAGATTAGATAAAAATGAAGAAATTATGGGTCAGGAAAAACTTACTGATTGGTTTGTTGAAATTGAAAAAATGGATGAGGGCGTGGATTCTTATGAGATAGAATATTACACTCCCGAACCTTATTCTATAGAAGAGAGTATTTCCAGGATAAAGAAAAAAGTGACGATTTCTGGTCCTGAGGATATGCATTACACAAATGTTCTTGCGTTTGATTATTTGTCTGTTGAAGCTGATGCAAAAGCAGTGAAATTGTATTTGAGAACAGAAAAAACAAGGAAAGAATTGAAGATAGATAAGTATGACTTAAACGGAAATGGTTTGGTTGATTATATCGAATGGATTATTCCTTCGTTGAATGATCAGGGTTATGAGGTAGTTATAGAAATAGCAAAAGCAGAACATTTAGATTCTGACAGGAATTTTATTTCAGATATTTATGAAGAAGTTTATAAGTTGGATGGTGTGTGGAGCGAGGTTATTCCTTCTGAAGATTATATAAGGGTTGTTTTTAAAACAGAATTAGATAACACGAGAGATATTAAATTATATCTAAGGGTTGTTACTGGAGATCCAAAGATTGAAGTTTATGAGGTTGATGGCACAGAAATTATTGCTGAACTTACTAGTATCAATTCAAATACTTATAACCAGATTTTATTAACAAATTTAGAAGGAACTCAAGACACCTTTGATTTAAGGGTTGTTGAAGGAGACTTAGAAATTGACCATATTATCGACCCTGATGTAACATTGGTTTCTCCTTTGCATAACACCCATTCTAGCAATTCAACACAGGTATTTAATTGTTCAGCTAATGATGATTTAATGCTTGCAAATATTACATTATACGGAAACTGGTCAGGAGGATGGCATGCAAATGAAACAAAAGATGTTACAGGAACTTCAAATTCAACTACATTTACCAAAACTTTAAGTGACGGAAATTATATTTGGAATTGTTTAGTGTATGATAATGATAGTAATTCTGCATGGTTTACCAGTAATTACAGCTTACTTATTGACAGCTCTTATCCTTTGATAGATTATACAACAGGAACAGCAGCCAATAATGCCAATTTGTCTCAATCCAGTATTTATATAAATACAAGTGTTACAGAAACAAATGAGGACACGATAACTTTCTTACTGCATAATTCAACAGGAGAGGTTAATAAAACAAGTTTTACAGACAAGACAAGAAGCATAAACTGGACTAATTTGAATGACGGAACCTATACGTATAATGTTACTGTAAATGATACTGCAGGGAACTCAAATACAACTGTGACAAGAACCATAACTCTGGATACTACTGCACCCACAATATATTTTTCTTGTTCTCCTACTTCTGTGACTAGAACAGGCGTAATAACCTGTTCTTGTTCAGGAACAGATGCTACTTCTGGAATTCAAACGACCTCATATACTACTAATCCTTCAACATTAAATAAAGGGATATATTCAACTAGTTGTACTATTACAGATTATGCAGGCAACTCTGCTTCTTCAAGTATAAGTTATACGGTCTATGGTGGCGGAGGGGGTTTCCCAGATTACAGAATATCTTCGGAGGATTTATCCAGAGGTTATACAAAAATAATGCGTGAAAATTGGAGAATGACTTTTGAGATTGAAAATGAAACCCATGGTTTGTTAATCGATGAGATAAGTGAACAAAGTATTTCAATTATTCTGTCTTCTGAATTAAAGAAGGCAACTTTAAATATTGGAGATGAAAAGAAATTTGAACTTAATAAAGATAATTATTATGATCTCTTGGTTAAACTAAACGCTATTGAAAATTCTCAGGCAAATTTAACTGTCCAATCAATCCATCAGGAAATATTTGGTGAGGAAGAGAAAGAAGAAAACTTAACTTGGATATGGGTTATTATTGCTGCAATCATTATATTTATCTTTATTAAAATATATAAATCCAGAGAGAAATCCAGAAAAAGAAAAAAATAATATTTTAATAAATTTTTAACATAAACTTTATAAATTAGTTAAAACTGCATTTTATAACCTGCGAGTTAATCGCGTTAGCAGGAGTTCATACTTCTGTTAATTTACAATGAAAACCAAGGCAAAAATAGGAAAGCAAATTGAAAGGAAAAGCAACAAAAAACTAGTTGAAACAATTCTTGCTGCAAAGAAAAAAGAAAAATGGCTCAGAGTTGCAGGAATTCTTTCAGGACCACGAAGAAAGAAGATAAGTTTAAATGTCGAAGAGATAAACGAGAATTCAAAAAATGGGGAGATCGTTGTTGTTCCTGGAAAAGTTCTTTCTCAGGGGGAAATCACTAAAAAAATAAAAATTGTTGCTCAGAGTTTTTCAGAAAAAGCCAAAGAAAAGCTATTAAAATCAAAGGTAGCTCATTCAGATATAATCGGAGAAATTAAAAAAAATCCTAGCATGAAAAAGTGTAGGGTTTTGGCAAGAAGAAAATGAAGATAATTGACGGAAAAAATGCTGTTTTAGGGAGGTTGGCGAGTTATGCTGCAAAACAGGCTCTCCAAGGAGAAGAAATTGTGATTTTAAACTGCGGCCAGATAATAATTACGGGAAACAGGAAAAATATTAGAAAAGAATTTGAGAAAAGAAGAAGAAGAACAGGAAGCAGTCAGAAAGGTCCGAAGCACTCGAGGAACGCTGACAAAATAGTCAAAAGAACAATCAGGGGCATGCTTCCAGATCATAGGCAAGGAAGAGGAAAAACTGCCTACAGAAAAATAAAATGCTATATCGGAATTCCAAAAGAATTTCAAGAATCTAAAAAAATTATCGGAGGAAGGGAAAAGAAAGCTAAATTTATTCATGTTGAAGATATTTCAAAAATAAAATGAGTAAAAAAATAATAACATCTGGAAAAAGAAAAACAGCTGTTGCAAGAGCTGTGGCCACAGAAGGAACTGGAAAAATAACGATAAACAAAAAACCTTATAATACTCTGAATCGATTTGACAGATTAAAAATTGAGGAGCCTTTAAGAATTGCCGAAAATATTCTTGGCAAGTTCAATTTTGATGTCGCGATTAATGTAAAAGGTGGTGGAGGAAAAAGCCAGGTAGAAGCTTCAAGACTTGCATTGGCAAGAGCGATTGTTAGATTTACAAAAAATAAAAATCTTGAAAAGGCTTTTCTCGATTATGACAGAACTCTGCTTGTTGCAGATGTTCGGAGAAAAGAGGCATACAAGCCAGGAGATAGCAAGGCAAGGAGAAAACGGCAGACGAGTTATAGGTAAAATGAACAAAAAAAGAAAAAGAAATGAAAGATTGGAGGCTTTAATGAGGATAATTGTCCTTATTGTCTCTGGAGTTGTACTTGTAGTATGGAGATATTTAATATGGGTTTTAGTTTTGATTAATTTCTTTTGTACTATTTTTACAGGAAAGAGACTTCGGGATGTTGCAGAGTTAAGTGAGATATGGAATACACAGTGGTATGTCTTTCAGAGATACCTAATATTTGTAAGCAATAGAAGACCTTTTCCCTTTAAACCTCTGGAAAAAAATATAAGTAAGTATGAGTCCAGATAATCATTTTATCCCGAATATTGTGATTATTAAAGACAGATGAGTTACAGATAGATTATATGTTCTATATCGATAAAATTTAAAAATAAATTATTTGTATAAAAAGTATGGACGGCAAAAAGCTTACGATAAGAAGTTTAATACGCGCTAATAAAGATGCTTTTACAAAATATATAATAACCCTTCCATTTCTTATTTTACTCTCTCTTGGTGCGTTTATTTATTTAAAGGCCGATTTTGAAACAAAGGATAAATTCAGAAATAGATTAGAAAAAAAAGTAGAACGAATAGCTGATGTAAATTCAAATAATCGTTTAGATATTGAAGAGATGATAAAAATTTATGAAATCCTTGGATTAGACCCAGTAAATGGATTAGGAAGTAGATATCTAAGTGTTAGTGAAATGCAACAATATCTTGGAAAGACAGGAAACTTTGACCCTGAAACAGATATTTATAATTTCTGGGATGAGTTGAAAAAATAATCATTTTATCCCGAGCTTTTCGAGTTTGTTCTGGACATGATTGAATAATGTGGTTGAGATAATCGGCTGGTGGCTTCCATCATAAATCTGGTTGTTGAATTTTATCTTTCCGATATATGTGAAGTTTTTTAGAATTTTCTTGAGTCCATTGACAGAAAGCTTGTGTTTTTCTGCGAGTTTTCTAAGACTTAGATTTTCTTTTAGAAATTCTTCAAAAATTTCCTCAATTTCCCTGAAATTTTCTGCAGGAAGGAGTTTTTTGCCCTGAATCTTATAGCCGAAAGGAGCTCTTGACATGAGGTTTCCCTGTGTTGCTTTTTTTATCATCCCTTGTTTTTGATTAATTTTAATTGCTTTTAGCTTTTCAATTTCCTTTTTCAGCTCTTCGTTCTCTTTTTTTAGCTTTTCCAGTTCATCCATTCAGGAGAAAAGACAGTTAAGTTTATAAAACTGGTTTTTTTGGTAAGAATAAGATGGACAGGCTTAGTCTTGTTCTTAAATAAATGAAGATGGAGAGTAAATGAGCAAAAGAATTTATGTGGGAAATTTACCTTGGAGTGTTACCCAGGAAAAGCTTAACGAGCTTTTTTCTTCTTTTGGTGAGGTAGAAGAGGCATTGGTTATTGCCAACAAATATACAGGAAGATCCCGTGGATTTGGTTTTGTCACATACAAGAATGATGCAGATGCTGACAAAGCTATGGCAGAAATGAATGAGAAAGATATCGAAGGAAGAAGGCTTGTTGTTAAAGAAGCAAGACCTTCCAGAGAAGGTGGAGAAACTAGATCAGAAAAGGAAAAACCTGCAGAAGAACCAGAAGAAGCAGAAGAAAAGCAATAGAGTTTAGGAAAAATTCAGAATAAAGAAAGAATTTTTATATAGAGATTTCCTGACTTGATAAAGGTTAAAAGAGGTATAAGATGAATTCGGTATGGATAATTATTCTTGCATTGGTTTGGTTTTATATCGGATATAGATTTTATGGCAGGTTTATAGCTAAAAAATTGAAGATAAGTGATAAGAATAAAACTCCTGCTTCGTCGAGAAAAGAAGATATTGATTATTCTGCTTCGTCAAAACCTTTCCTTGTTGGGCATCATTTCGCTTCTATTGCTGGTGCAGGACCAATTATCGGGCCTATAATTGCTGTGAGTTATTTTGGGTGGAGCCCTGTTGTCTTATGGGTTTTACTCGGAGCTGTTTTTATAGGAGCTATGCATGACTATACTTCTCTAATGGCTTCTGTAAGAAACAAAGGAAAAAGTGTTTCTGTAATAGCAAAAAAATATCTGAACTCAAAAGCAGGATGGGTTTTTGGTCTGATGATATGGCTGACTTTGGTTTTAATTATAACTGTTTTCAGTGCTTCTGCAGCAGAAAGCATAATCCAAAAACCAGATCTGGTTATTCCTTTGCTGGCAATAACATTCATAGCTGTTGCTCTGGGTTTAGGAGTGAAAAAATACAGATGGAATTGGAAAACCACAAGTATAATTGCGATAATTCTCGTTTTCTTTTTTGTATGGATAGGAAATATGTTTCCTTTATCTTTTTCAATATCAAATCCTGTGCTGATGAAAAACATCTGGATAACGATAATTTTTATCTATGCGTTTATTGCATCTATTGCTCCTGTCTGGATTCTGTTGAGACCCAGAGATTATCTAAGCGCGATCCAAATGGTTCTGATTCTGACTCTTGGCTTTGTTGCATTTTTTATTGCAAGGCCTGTGATTAATGCGCCTTCTTATATTTCAGGAGGAGGTTTCCCTATATGGCCGATTCTTTTTATCACAGTTGCATGCGGTGCTATTTCAGGATTTCACGGTCTAGTGTCTTCAGGAACAACCAGCAAACAGATAGCTAAGGAGAGTCATGGAAAAGCTATTGGTTATGGCGGAATGCTTCTTGAAGGGCTTCTTGCTATTCTTGTCACTGTTGTTGTAATTTCAGGGGTAAAGTGGGGTGCTGGTGCAGGAAGTTTCCAGGATACTCTCAATCAAGGATGGATTGTTCTCTTCTCAACAGGATTTGGAAATATTGTGGGTAATATTATTCCTGTCTTAACTGTAGGAATCGCAGCTCTTCTAGGTGCGTTCATGGTCAATCAGTTTATTCTCACTTCTGTAGATACATCGACACGTTTAGGAAGATTTATTATTTCTGAAAATCTTTTCCCAAAACTAAAAAACAAGGTGTTTTTAACACTGGTAACTTTAATTCCTGCCTGGCTTCTCGCAGTCACAAACACTTATGAAACTATCTGGCGGCTTTTCGGAACTTCAAATCAATTAATAGCCTCGATAACAATGATAGGAATTTCTGCTTATTTTGTCTCAAGAAAAACAAGAGTAAAATTCATCTTAATTCCAGCTCTCTTTGTCCTTGTGACGACTCTTTCAGCTCTTCTCTATCTAACATTCAGGGCAGGCGGATATATCAGCGAAGGAAATTATGTCCTGGCAGGAGTCTCCCTTTTGATGTTTGCTCTTGGTGGATTTGTTGCTTGGGAAGGTTTCAGAATTCTTAGAAAAAAGAAGATATAATTTATTTCTTTCCAAAAAGTTCTCTCTGATTGATGAGCATTATTATAATTGCGCCGATGATAAAAACCCAATGAACAAGAAAAGTCATTGCTATAAAAATCAAAGCAAGCAGAGAAAGAAAAAAGACTTTTTTGTTCATCTCTCTTTTTGTTTTTTTGCTCATGAGCATTCTCCCTCTATATAATAAATCACGTCCTCATTGATGCACGCAAAGCAGGAATTGCTGAATGTCTGGTTTATTGGCATTCCGCAGACAGGCTGATAAATCTCTATGCAAGCATCTGCGTTTCTGTCTCCTGGCTCGCACTTTGGAGCTTTAAAAATTTCTGTTGCCCAAAGCTGATTATCCGCATATTCTCCTTTTACAACAACAAAATCTCCATTGTTTATATCTGAAACATCAACTGCCGGCTTTCCATCCATTAAATCATACCAGACTTCAACATCATCTACCAAAAAACAAGGACAGAACAATTCTCCTTTAAGACTTACTGTCCCATATACTTCTGTTGGCTTTTCTGATGTTTCTGAATTCCACAGAACAGTTGTCAAAATAATTATAATAAGAATTGCAAGGATAATCAAATAGATAAGTTTATTTTTCATGATAAAATAAAAAAATCAGAATTTATAAAATAGCCGATACTCTTCCAAGTAACTTTTTCTTCAAAATTAAAAAATTAAAAAATTAAAATAATTCCACTAAAACCCAGATTGACAAAGCTAACCATATCAAAATAGGCAGCCATGCTTTGTTCAAAAGTGTCTTGCCCTTCAATATTTTTCCTGCCCAACTCATCGTATCTTTATTATACAGAGCAAATGACATTCCTGTTAACAGTGCTCCAAGAACTATTACAGCCATTATAGTAACGACAGATAATTCCATGAGCAAGTAGTAGAACAATACTGCGGCCAGAATTAATTCTACTATGAACAAGACAACCCCATTTTTGTAAAGGCCTTTTACAAGGTCAAGCCATGCTTTTGGTTTAAAGGAACATATCAAAATCTTTATAATAGCTATTATTACAAAGACCAGAACAAACCATTCTACAACACTAAAAGCCATCTCTCGTTTTACCTCCTTTCAACCTCTTTATTTATAATAAAAAGAGTTTTTTGCAATATAAAAAGGTTTTTATAAACGTAGAAGAGGCTTTTCTTTTAAAATCCCTCGCACCATTCACAGCCTTTTTGAGGACATTCAGAATTTAATAATTTGATTGCTCTTTCCCATATTTTCTCAGCATTTTGTATATTGATTTTCATTTTTTTAAGAACAGTATCAAAAATCACTTCTCCTGTTTCTGTCACTTCTTTTGGAATATAGAATAAGAGAAAAGCGAAATCCTCTGTCTGGTAACCATTTTTTCTTAAAAGAAAATTATAGATATCTAACTGGTCTTGGGAATGTTCGTGTGTGTTATCTTTCAAGGGAAATCCCCGGGTTTTGTAATCTAAAACAATGAGTTTACCATCTTTAACTAATATATTATCTATAGCTCCTTTTAAGAGATTGCCTTTCTCGTCTTGCCATACAATACCTTTTCTGTTATTTCGCCATTTTTTTAGTAAGGATTTATTATCAAAAAGTTTCATGTTTTCACAATCGTCTTTTTCGCAAAGTTCAGGAGGAAGCTCCCCCTTATCTCTAAACTTATCAAAATGAATTTTAAGAATCCTGTCCATTCCTGTCGGCAGACTTGGAAAAATTCCATTTGGCCTTTTCCAAACCTTGTGCTGGCTTAGCCAAAAACACCTCGCACACTCTTTCATTAAATCCAAATATGTGGGTGTAAGCTTAAAAATAGGCTTATCTATTTTTTCAATCATCTCAAAAGAAGGATTGGTTATTATAAAAAGGTTTCAGAAAAGCAGAATAATCAGAACTGCAAGAATCACCATGTTGGTGAAGTCAGCAACAGAAGTGGTTATTGGAATTAGGAAATTGTTTGGATCTTCTTTTTTCTTGTAAATATAAATTCCTGCACGGGTTGCTACAAAAAAAAGGACGTTTGTAAGGACAAACATATCAATAAGAACGATAAAGAAAACTTTTACTGCTATTCCTAGTGAAATTCCGCCTGAAAAATGAGTTATTGCTATTGCGATCAGTGAGCTCAGAACAGCTCCAATGATTGTCATCAGAGTCATTTGTAAAAACAGTTTTTTCAATTCTCTGTTCTTCTGCTTTTTTTTATCTATCCCTCCCTCATGAAGCATTGTTGAGAATCTTGAGGAAATTATTGTTCCGTAGTTTCCTATCATATTATTTAGTGAGGGAAGAAGGATAAGCAGGGGCATTATTGAAAGGAAAAGGGTTTTGATCTGCTCGAGGGCAAGACCTCCGAAAGAGCTTATAATAGAAGCGAGAAGCAAAATTTTTATGCTTTCTCTTATTATCGTCTTTGAGACGTTTGCGTTCTTTCCGTATTCTTTAACATAAAAAAGAGTTCTCCTTGAGATGTGGTATTTTTTATGGATCTCATGAACTTCTGGGTAATGTTTTTTCCTTTTGAATCCAGTAATCTCTTTTAAATAATCAATTAAAGGAATTTCTTTTTTTGTCCTTGATTTTTTGGATTTCATTTTAAATTACGAGTAAGATAACAACTAACAGGGAAATTGTACTTATTACATCTCCTGCTGTTGTTACAAACGGGCCCATGATATTGTTAGGATCGTGACCTCTTCTGAAAAAATAAATTGTTGCAAAAAGAGCTAATCTGTTTAAAATAAAATTTGACAGAATTCCTGCGAGTAAAGGAACCATTATTATTTCTGGAGTCAAGATTCCCATGACGAAATAATTAAAGGCGAATGCCAGTAATCCAAGGGCTAATGAAACAATTATTGCAAGTATGAAAGATCCTCTAAGATTTCCCCTTATTATTTTTTTATTTGCTTTGGAAGGGTCTATAATTCCAAGAAAAAGTCCTGAACTGATACGGGAGGCAAATGTTCCGCTTATATTTCCCCTCATTTCAAGGAAGCCGGGAATAATTATCAACATTCCTGGAATGAGGAATATTTTGTCCATGTAGACAGCCAAAACAACTCCTGCAATTATTCCCCCTATTATTGCAAAGAGTTGTGCTGAAAAAATCTCTCTGAAATTTTTGTCAAACAAACCCATTTATCCTTCCTCTTTTATTCCATAAAGGTTAATAGTTATAAAAAGCTGTCGGAAATTATTTCTTCTTAAACTTTTTTTTCTTTTTTCTTTCGCGCTTTTCCCTGGAAAAAGCAGAAACAAGACGATCATCAATCTTAATCGCTTTATAGCCCTTGCTCTTTTTTGTCATTACAGCACTTCTTCTTAAAATATCTTCAATCTGCTCTCTAAGAGACATAAGATTTTTCTTCGCACGCCTAGAAATAATCTTCTTAACATCTTCATCGATGTTGATTGTCACAGAAGGCATTTTATTTCTTCTTTACAACATTCCATCCACCCTTGGCCTTATAAACCTTAAACTTTCTTGCTCCGCTTTTTGTCTTTCCGTAAGTTATGTATCCGTGTCTCTCTGCTTGGAACTTGGTTTTATAAGTTGGTGGGTTTTCTCTTTTTCCTTTTTTTCTTGGCATTTTTATTTCCTCTTTATTAATCTGAGAATCATTAGTAAAAGAAATCCAGCTCCTAAGCCTATAAATAACCAAGCCACAAAATTGTTTGTCAAAAATCCAACCCCCATTCCAACAAACAACCCCGCAGGAACCGCAATACCTTCAGGGCTTTCTTTTTTCAGTTTCCGTATTTGTTTTTTCTTTGCCATTTTATTTTTTATTTACAGGTATGAAATAAATGAACCACACAAACCAGAATATCCAGACAGACATCCACCAGTCCCCTTTAATAAGTGCGTTCAGGCCTTGAAATCCTAGGAATCCCAAAAATCCCAGCCACCAGTTTTGTCTCATTTGTTTTTTCATCTCGAAGGTTAAAGGAGAATGTGTTTTTTAAAAGTTGAGGTTAACAAAAAATTAGACTACAACAATGCTTTTAAAGGAATAATTTGTGTGATTTTTAATGGACTTGAAATCTTATATTATATGCAATTGTCCGTTTTATGGATTTAAAATAAAATCAAAAGATTGGGAAGACCATATTATGGAAGCTACTGGAGAGAACCAATGTGCTCTCGCTATGATAATTGATCCTGAAAAAGACGAAAAGGGTAAAAGAGATTATACGTGTTTAATGGAAGCAATCAGAGACAGGGATAATTTGAATTGGTCAAAGTGCAATTTGATAAAGAAAAATAAAAATAAAATAGAAGAAATGTTAGATAGAATAAGGGTGTTTCCAAAGAAATTTGTTTTTGCGAATGGAAAACTTTGGAAAGGAACTCCTTTAAGTATCTGGATAAAGTACATTGAGAAAAAAAGGAGTGAAGAATGAGCTATAAAGACACCACTATTTCTATAAAATATGATCTTAAAGCAGATAGAGACCCTTGGATTTGTGCAGTAAAAAATCAGGATATACCTCTTAAAGGCAAGAAATTTACTTATAATTCGGGAGGGTTAATTCTACATATATTAGATCATCTTGGGCATATTCCCTATAGCCATGTTACTTTGAAAGTTAAAGAGGTCAAGAAAAAGGTTGAGGTTTTAGAAGAAAGATCAGAAAAAATAGTTGAAAAGGTTAAGAAAAAGGTTGAGGTTTCAGGAGAAAAATTAGGGAAGGTAGTTAAGGAGTATGAGATTTCAGAAGAAAGATTAGAAGAAGCAATTAAGGAGTATGAGATTTCAGAAGAAAGATTAGAAGAAGTAGTTGAAAAACACAGGGTTTTAGAAGAAAGATTAGAGAAAATAGTTGAAGAACATGAGATTTTAAAAGAAACATTGGGTGAACTAGTTGAAGAACACAATAACGCTCGAGAAGAATATGGTCTTACCTTAAAATTAATCAAAGGAAAAAATAAAGATGATCGTTTAAAAAACATAGAAAATTATTTTAGAAAAAGATATAAAGAAAAACAAAAAATTTAATTATCCTACCTTATCCTGAACATCCTTAAATAATTCCCCATCTATTAAGGGCTTGTGCTGGCCATTGCTTTCCTGGCCTGCAAACTTGACTTTTCCAAGATAAGTCGTGTTTTTCAGCAGTTTTTTTATTCCTGCTGTTGTCATATTGTATTTTTTTGCGAGTTGTGTCAGAGAAATGTCTGAATTCAGAAATTCTTCAAAGATTTTCCTTACCTGTTCTGCTTCTTGTTCATTTATAATTAGTTGTTTGTTTATCAGATTATAGCCTTTCGGAGCTTTTGTTATAAATCCACCTTCTCTTGCCTTTCTCTCCATTCCGAATTTTGTCCTGTCGCCTATTATATTTCTTTCAAATTCTGCAAACGCACTTATTATGTGAAACATTAATTTTCCTGAGGCACTCGTGGTTTCAATTTTATCCTGCAGAGAAACAAAATCTATTCCCATTTCTTTCAATTTATCTATTGTAAGAATAAGATCTTTAAGACTTCTGGAAAATCTGTCCAGTTTATAGATAAATATTGCTGAAAACTTTTTTGATTCTGCATCTTTCAAAAGCTGAATCATCTCTGGCCTTTTCAGATCTTTTGCAGATTTTCCCTCTTCTTTATAGATTTTAAAAATCTCATAACCCAATGCTTTTGCATAATTCTCCAAGGCTTCTTGTTGGGCTTTCAATGAAAAACCTTCTTTTGCTTGCTCTTCTGTCGAAACCCTTACATAAATTGCAGCTAAAGGCTTGTTTTCAGTCATTTTCTCTTTTTTTATTGTAAACTTAGGGCATTTAATAGCAAGTTTCTGGATATTTAGGGTGCCCTAAGTTTATAAATTTATTGATTTTAGAAGTATTTTTTGAGTTTTTCTGTGCTTTTTTGGGTTTTTTATTAAATTTTTAATTAGTTATGCACAAAGGTTGGCTTTGTTAAAAAATGAAAAATATAATAATGAAAAAATTAATTAAATAAAAATAAAGAAATTAAACAAGAAGGAATGATGGGAAGCAAACTTATTTCCTTCTCTTGCTGTAGTTTCTCATTAGTTTGCCAACTCCTATGACGAGTACTGCAAGAGCAATTACCCATGTTACCCAAGTATCGGCCAGACTCCAAAGTGCTATCCCTGGTGCAGCCAATACGAGTAAAACACCAATAAGAGTGACAAGCCATGCCGTTAGTTTTGCCATCTTTCCCTCCTTTTTAATGAATTTTATAAATTAATAAACAAATCCTTAATTATAAATGTTTCTTTATTTTAGCTCTTTGGGTTTTTTCAGTAGTTTTATTTTTTAATGGAATAACAAAGATTTTAATTTATCGTCGGTTTTTATCTTTTTTTGTTCGGAGATTGTGCACTAAGGTCAGGTTTGTTCAAGAAATTTAAGAATTTTTTAAGTGTTTATTTTTTAAACAGGTGTTTAGGGGTGTTTAAACAGGCTGTTTGGTGGTGTTTTTTGATATTTTTTCCATCGGAAATGCAGGGGCTTCGACACATTTTCGGTATTTTTTTAGTAAATTTATGAATTTAAAAATATATGGAAAAGAGTTTTTATCGTCGAAAAAAGAAAGATTTTTAAAGATCTAAAAACAATTAGTATTATGTTTGGATGGTTTTTTAGAAAAAAAGAGATTGAAAACCTAAAAGAAGATACAAAAAGAGGTTTTGAAAGTGTTAAAAAAGATATAAATTCTATAAGCGCTTGGATTAAACACCTGGATTCTGAAAAAAATTTGCAAAAAAGAGATATTGAAGAGCTGAAAGACCTTTTATCGTCGGTAAATGATGAACTTGAAGGATTAAAAAATGTTATTTCTATAATGAATGAATTAAAGCCAAGAGGTCAATTTCAAACACCTAAACAGGTGTTTAATAAACAAACAGGTGTTTATGCTGTTCAAACACCTGTTCAAACACCTGTTCAAACACCAAATTTTGACCAATTTTCAGTAACTGAAAGAGCAATTTTATGGATACTTTTGAATTCAGATATAAGATTAAGTTATGATGATCTTGCAGCAGTCCTAGGAAAAGAGAGATCAACCATAAGAGGGCATCTAAATCATATAAAACAAAAGAGTTCTGGTTTGGTAGAAGAGATTATTGAAAAAAATGGAAAAAAGAGGGTATTTATACCTGAGGAAATAAGGGAAAAACTGTTAAAAAAAGCAAAAGTGAGAGTTGGAAAAATTAGAAAAACAAAGAAAAAATAAACTTAAACTATTGAAAGTGAGAGTTCTGATTTGAAATTAAAGCTTTTTAAGCCCTAAAAAGCATAATTTTAAAAAATTAAAATAAGAAGAAAAAATCTTATAAGTTATTCGGTTAACAGAAAATCTATTAAATTAAAGATCTCTCAGTTGTAGAATTGTCGGAAGCGACGCTATTTTCTTGAGATTTTGCGAAATTGAGAGTTGTATTATTTTATTGTTAATCCTCTTTTTATCGACGGGGATTCCTTTTTTTATGAGTCTTCCGATATAATCCCTTATAGAGCTCTCAGTAAGTCCGATTTTTTTGGCAATTGTTTTATAATCTGTTGGCCCTGTTTCTTCATCAATTTGATACAAAGTTGTGAAAACAAGTATCTCTTGGTCTGTAAGTCTTTTGAATTTTAATCTTATTTCTTTCTTTATATTATCTAAAGAATCAAGCATTTTTGCAGCATTATCTATTGAATTTTCTGTTATTTCTTCTTTTTTTAGTTCAATTTTATGTCTGTTGTGTGTCTGTCTGTTTGTCTGTTTGTCTGTTGGAACCCCTTGATTTCCAGTGGAAATAAGTATATTTTGGGATTTTAAGGCTTCTAAAGGGTAACCATGTGTCGAAAGATATGTCGAAAGTGTTGGTTTTTCAATAAGTTGTGTCGAAGTAATTTCAGGGGTTTTTTGAGGTTTTTTAGATATTCTTTCATTAATTTGCTCCAAAATCTGACAAATTTCTATCATTTCCTGCCTTATTTCATTTAATTCTAACCTAAGATTATTGAGTTCTTGATATAGAAAATCAATGTCTTTTTTTACTCTTTGAAAGGCTTGTTTAATCTCATCCATCCAGAGAAGAAATCTCTGGAATATAAAAACTTTCAGATTGTAGAGTATATATGAGATTATATTTTCCTGTATGCGCTGTAGGCTGCATCACTCAGCTTCCACCTAGATCTTCTTTTGTAAAGCTTTCCTTTGGGGTTTTTCTTTATCTCTGTAATAAGATTTTTATTTTTCAGTTCTAGAAGGAGTTTTTTTACAAATTCCTCGTCCCTGGCTATCTCCTTAGCTATCGATGAAGTAAAAAATGGCTTTGGTGAATTCGAGTAGAGAAAGGTAAGTATATGCTCAGATATTCTTTTCCTTTTTTCTTTGGATATTTTCATAAAGAGAATTAGTCAAAGGGTTTTAATTATTTTCTTATTTTTTCTCTCTTCTGAAAGTAGGCATTGGCATGTGTAAGGGAAGGTTGAGCTCTTCCTCAAGGCCGAGTGCTTTTAAAGAAGATCTTTTCAGAATAGTGTTGAATAAAAGAATTCTGAAGTCTTCTGGCATTTTCTTTTTCTTCCATTGCTTAAGAACGTCCTTGGCTATTTTGGGCTCAAGAGCCATAAGAATTTTTCCCTCGAGCTCTATTCTTGCAAAATCAGGATTATAGTTAACTCCAAAAGTAAATTTTATTGTAAGAATTTCTTCTTTTGTTCTTAAAATGTCTGGTTTAATCTCTTTTAGCTCAGGAACATCTATCTGTGTGTTAACCTTCAATTGTTCTGAAGGTCCAAGGGTATCTTTGAGCCTCTCCGCACTTATTTTTGTAAAATTAAAACCAATAATCTTCATAATATTTTAATAAAAAAGGTGTTTTTAAATATTTGTTTGTTAATTTGAATCAGTTCTTAAATCAGGTCTTCTTCAGAAACAATGACGAAATCACCTATCGCGATGATTGCACTATATGGAATAAGCATTTCTTTCGAGCCTGTTTTTTCAAGATTGAGATTTTTTATATATGGTGTTGCATCCTTGACAACTATATTGATCAACTCTCCTGATTTTGTCTCAAAAGTTATATCTTTGACAAAACCAAGTCTCTTACCTTCTTTAGTTACTATCATCTTTCCAAGAATGGCGTTGAAAGGGTTTTTATCTTCTTGCATAACAAAATTAAAAGAAAATAATATATAAACTTTTCTGTAAAACTAAATAGATTTTGCAGTCAATACCTCGTTTCCCCACCCCCTTATTTCTCGTAGAAATATTTAAAAAAGAATTTTTAATTTTTTAATTTTTTAATTTATTTTTAAAAATTTATATTATAGAGTATATATTATATATTTCTATTATTTCGATACATAAGTTCCACAGGAAATTCAGGTGTTTTTCTTTAGAAGTAGTTATAAGTTTTTATATAAGAAATAAAATTTTCCCGATAGTTATTTCCAATTGAAAAAAAGTTCCACAAGAAATAAACGTGTGAGTTTTTTGAGTTTTAACAAAAGAACAAATTAAACCAAGACCAAATTTAAATACCTAATAAAATATAAATCAAAATGAAAGGAGAGTTAGACAAAATTTTTGGATCTTTTGATGGCAACAGAATTTTTAAAGACAAAGCCATTCTACATTCAAATTATAGACCTATCGAAATTCCGCATCGAGGAGAGCAAATTAAACAAGTTGCTTCAATTCTCGCTCCTGTCTTAAGAGGAGAGAGAACGAGTAATATTTTTCTTTATGGCAAAACAGGAACAGGAAAAACTCTTTCTGTTTTATATATCAAAGATGAACTTTTAAAAAGAGCGAGAAAGGACAATGACTTTCAGTTAAAAATCGAATATCTCAATTGCAAATTAAAAAAAATTTCAGATACAGAATATCGGATTCTAGCAGAGCTCATAAAAAAACTCGGTGGAAGAGTTCCTGACACAGGACTTCCTACAGAAGCAGTTTACAATAAATTTATAGAACTTATTGACTCTGAAAAACAAAATCTCATCTTGATACTTGATGAAATTGACCAGGCCATCAAAAAAATCTCGAGCGACTTCCTTTATAATTTAATAAGACTCAATTCAGAACTTTCAAAAACACAGATAGGAATCGTCGGAATAAGCAATGATCTGGCTTTCTTAGAAGGTGTGGATCCTAGGGTGAGAAGTTCTCTATCTGAGGAAGAAATAGTTTTTCCCCCTTATAATGCGCTGCAACTTCAAGAAATTTTAAGTAATAGGGCAAAACTCGCGTTTAAGGAGAATATTGTTCAAGAGGGGGTTATACAAAAGTGTGCTGCCTTTGCTGCGAGAGAACATGGAGATGCAAGAAGAGCACTCGATCTTTTAAGAATTGCAGGAGAACTTGCAGAAAGAGACGGTTCTAAAAGAATTCGTCTTAGTCACATAGACGAAGCAAACACGAAAATTGAAAGAGACAAAATCCTCGATGTGATAAGAACAGAGCCAAAGCAGTTCCAGTACGTTCTTTATTCTATAATCAATCTTACAGAGAAAAACAAAAAAGAACCACTTTTCACAGGAGACGTTTACAATTATTATCAAGATGTTTGTCTGAAAAACAAATCAGAAGTTCTTACACAGAGAAGGGTTGGAGACATTATCCAAGAATTTGACATGCTCGGCATTATTAACGTAAGAGTTATTTCAAAAGGCAGAGGGGGAAGAATGAGAGAAATAAGGCTTGCAATTGCAAAACCCATAGTTGAAAAAGCAAAAGAAATTATTGAAGAATCTTTGAATTATAAATAATTAAAACTTATTAAAATGGATCCAAAGGAAATTCTCAAATTTTGCATCGATAAAGGTTTTCTTATAGATGTGGAAACCCACAACCTTCTTACTGAAGCAAACGATATTGAAGCTGTCAAACTCATTATTGAAAAATTAAAAGACCACACTCAAAAAAGATTTATAACAAAGAATTTTTTTGAGCAGAATAGAGAGCAGGTGAATGAATTTTTCCTGACGCTTCCCAAAGAAAAACAAAAGAAACTGGAAAAATTAAAAATTAATTTAGGGCTCCAGATTGAAATCTCCAAAGAAGTTTCTTCAGAAAAAACGTATGAGAAAGAAATTCTGGAACGGCAAGAAGAGAAAGATCTTGAAGAAGGGCTGAGTAAAGACGTAAGAATTCTCTCGAAGACTCCTTCTTTTAAAAAAAAGATAGAAATTGATGATTTCATCAAAACTTTAAGAAACAGATTTTATGAAACGAAAAATATTTTACAAGAGCACCAGGAGCTCGACAACCTTGTTTCCATAAACAAACTTTCCCAAAGGAGGGAGAGGGTTTCTATAATCGGAATAATTTCAGAGAAAAGAGTCACAAAGAACAAAAATATTTTACTTGAAATAGAGGACCTGACAGGAAGAACAAGAGTCTTGATTAACCAGAACAAACCAGAGCTCTATAAAAAGGCGGAAGAACTAACCCTTGACTCTGTAATCGGCTTTACCGGGTTTGGAGACAGAGAAATATTTTTTGCAAGCAACCTTGTTTTTCCGGATGTTGTTGTTTTAGAGAAAAAAAATTCTCCTGTTGAGGAATATGCTTTGTTCATAGGAGACCTCCACTATGGAAGCAAGCTTTTTCTGGAAAAAAATTTCCTCAAATTTATAGATTATCTCAATGGTAAAACTCCTGATGCAAAAGAGGCGAGAGAAATTAAAAAAATAAAATATCTTTTTTTAATAGGAGATATTGTTTCAGGTGTTGGAAACTATCCAGCACAACAAAAAGACCTGAAGATAGAAGATATCGAGGAGCAATTTCAGGGTCTTGCAGGACTTTTAGGAAAAATAAGAAATGATATTAAGATAATTATTTCCCCAGGAAATCACGACGGAGTAAGACTTTTAGAGCCTCAGCCAGTTTTAGATGAAAAATATGCGTGGCCCCTCTATAATCTGAAAAATGTCGTTGTGACAGGAAATCCTGCTTACGTTAATATTGGGACAAAAAAGAATTTTTCAGGGTTTGATGTTTTGACTTATCACGGGGTCTCTTATTTCTTTTACGCAAACACCATGCCTAGCTTAATTGAAAAAGGACTCGATGCTCCTGAGAAGGTAATGGCTTATCTTTTGAAAAACCGTCATCTTGCACCCACACATACCTCTGTCCAATATTTTCCTTTTGAAAAAGATGGGCTTTTAATAAAAAAGGTTCCTGATATTTTTGTTTCAGCCCATACTCATAAATGTGCTGTATCTTCTTATAACAATATACTTTTAATTTCAACAGCTTCATGGGAAAAGGAAACAGAGTATCAAAGAAGAAAAGGAAACCAGCCAGATTTCTGCAAGGTGCCGATGTTCAACCTAAAAACAAGACAAATTAAAATTTTGGATTTTGAATAAAATGATAATTGAAGATAGACTTTATGGAAAAGAAAAAATAAAAGAGCAGGTTTTAATACGTTTAATCAATTCTAAGGCAATCCAGAGATTAAAGGAAGTTTCCCAATTTGGTATGCCTGAGGAATATTATCACCTTCCAACTTTTTCGAGATTTGAACATTCTATCGGGACCATGATTCTTCTTAAAAAATTGGGTGCTAATTTGGAAGAACAAATTGCAGGGCTTTTACATGATATTTCACATACAGCATTTTCTCATGTTATAGATTGGGTTATAGGAGACCCTACAAAAGAAGACCACCAAGATAAGACCCTTTTAAAAACATTTGAAGAAACTAAAATTAAAAATATTCTTAAGAAGTACGAATTTGATTATAAAAGAATAGCTGATTCAAAAAATTATTCTTTATTAGAACAACCGGCTCCTTTTCTTTGTGCTGATAGGGTTGATTATACCTTAAGAGAAATTAAATTTTTACACAGCCAACAAGATGCAGAAAAAATTTTAAAAGATTTAAAAAATGTTAACGGGAAAATAATTTTAAGTTCTATTGAAACCGCAAAGTTATTCGCAAAATACTATGTCAAACTAAATAAAAAACATTGGGCAGGAGAAGAAGCAAAAGCCCGTTTTCATATTTTAGCAGATCTTTTAAGGAAAGCCATAGAAGAAAAAATAATTTCTATTGAAGATATGATGAAAACAGATAAAGAAATACTTAGGGTATTAAACAAAAGCAACCATAAAGAAATATTGTCGGGATTAAACCTTCTTAGAAACGGTTTTTATTTGAAAAAAATAAATAAAGAAGGAATCGTTTTACAAAAAAAATTTAGATATGTTGACCCTGAATTTTTCTATAATGGAAAAATTATTCGTTTATCTTAATTTTCAGAAAAATATAAAGAAACCTTAGAAAAAGAAAAAAAACATGCTTTAACCAAGGAAAAATTTTTGATAATTCCAATAAAATGAAAACCCAACAATATTTTAAACTGATAGAAAACGAGACGAAAAAAGTCTATGCAATTGCAGAAGAAGCTAAGAGCAAAGGGTTTGATCCTGTTTCAAAAGTAGAGATTCCTCTTGCACGAAGTCTTGCTGAGAAAGTTGTCGGGCTTATTTCCACAGTTTATCCTCAGATAGAAGGTTCAGGGGTAACTGAAAGAATTCTCGAGCTTGAAAAAGAACACGGAAAACTTGATCCAATGGTTTCTTTTAAAATCGCCGAGGAAGTTGCAAAACAGAAATTCTGCAAATTTTCAAGCTTGCTCGAAGCTATAGAAGCAGGAGTGAGAGTTGGGTTTGCATATATAACTCTAGGAGTTGTCTCTTCTCCTATCGAGGGATTTACAGGACTTCGGCTTGGAAAGACGAGAGATGGAAAAGATTATTTTATCGCTTATTTTTCAGGGCCGATAAGGGCTGCTGGGACTACAGCATCCTGCCTTGCCTTAATGATAATAGATTATCTAAGAGAACTTTTTGGATATGCAAAATATGATCCAACTCCTGAAGAGGTTAAGAGATATGTCACAGAGAACCAAGATTATCATGATAGAATCTCCAATCTCCAGTATATGCCGACAAAAGAAGAGATAACTTTTCTCGCAGAAAATCTTCCTATTCAGATTGACGGTGATCCTACCGCTCATTTAGAGGTTTCAAACCATAAAAACTTGGATAGGATTAAAACAAATTATATTCGTGGAGGAATGTGCCTTATTTTTTCCGAAGGGCTTGCGCAGAAAGCTGCAAAAGGTTTAAGATTGCTGAATAAAATGAAAGAAAAAGGTCTTGAATCACACGGGTTTGATTTTCTTGAAGGATATATTCAACTTCATGAAAAAAGAGATCTTGGGGAGGCAGAAGAATCTCCGACATATATACAAGATCTTGTTGCAGGGAGACCAATTTTAGGACATCCTTCTGAATCAGGTGCATTTCGATTCCGATATGGAAGAGGAAGAAGTTCTGGATTTAGCGCAGCAGCCATACATCCCGCCACCATGGAAATTACAGACGGGTTTATTGCAATAGGAACCCAACTTAAAATAGAAAAACCAACAAAAGGATGCATAGTTACTTCGTGCGATTCTATTGACGGGCCGATAGTAAAATTGTTTAACGGAAGCGTGAAAAAAATTCAAACAAGGGAAGAAGCAAAGAAAATTTACAAAGATATTGAAGAAATAATTTATTTAGGAGATTTACTTTTTCCTTTTAGTGACGTGGCCAATAGAAATGCATATCTCATTAAGCCAGGCTATGTAGAGGAAATCTGGAAACTCGAATTAAGAGAGAAAAATCCTGGTCTTGAAAAAGACACAAATTGTTTTAATATTGATTTTGAAGAAGCAGTAAAGATAAGCAGGGAAGAAAAAATCCCTTTCCATCCACAATATATTTTCTACTGGAGCCAGATATCTAAAAAACAATTTGAAGGATTGGTCTCTTGGCTGAAATCTGCTAGAGCCAACAAAAAAATCATCCTTCCTCACGCAAAAACAGAGCGTGAAAAATTTAAATCAGGAAAAAGAGCACTTGAGATTCTTGGTGTTGAGCATGATGTTATAATTGAAAATATTGTGATCAATCTTAAGAACAGCAAGGCATTATTCGCCAATCTTGGTATTGACCTGGAAATATTAGATAAAGGAGGGGTGATGTTAAAAGATATTATTTCTGAATTAGAATCAAAGATAAAAGAAATCAAAGAAGAATCAATTCTTTCTTTGATAAATTCTGTTTCTGAATTTGAAATAAAAGACAAAGCAGGAGATTTTATCGGGGCGAGGATGGGCAGGCCTGAAAAAGCAAAATTGAGAAAGCTTACAGGAAGTCCAAATGTTTTGTTTCCGGTTGGACGAGAAGGAGGAAGGTTGAGAAGTGTTCAGGCAGCCTGTGAAGTTGGAAGGGTGACTGGGGATTTCCCGATTTATTATTGTGAAAACTGCAAACACGAAACAATTTTTCCTATTTGTGAGAACTGTGAAAAAAAATGCAAAAAAATGTTTTACTGTTCTGAATGCGGGGAAACCAGTTTTAAGATTTGTGAGAAGCACCAAGGCTCTAGACTATATTATAACAGACCGATTGAAATAACCCATTATATGGAAAAGGTAAAAGAAAAACTCGGCTTTTCAAATGACGAAATTCCCCCGTTAATAAAAGGAGTAAGAGGAACGAGTTCTGAGAATCACGTGATGGAGCATCTTGTAAAAGGGGTTTTAAGGGCTTTGTTTGATTTGCAGGTAAACAAAGATGGGACGATAAGATTTGATGCAACAGAAATGCCTCTCATGTCTTTTAAACCAAAAGAAATTTCTGTAAGTATAGAAAAACTAAAAGAGATAGGTTATATTCATGATGTTTTTGGAAAAGAACTTATTAACGATGAGCAGATTTTGGAATTAAAACCCCATGATGTTCTTCTTCCCAGTTCTCCAGAATCTCCTGAAAGAGCAGACAGGGTTTTTATCAAGATCTGTAATTTTATCGATGAGTTACTCATAAGATTTTATGGTATGAGGCCTTTTTATAATGTTAAAAAAAGAGAGGATCTCGTGGGAAAATTAGGAGTAGTCATGGCGCCACATAATTGTGCAGGAGTCGTCTGCAGAATCATTGGTTTTTCAAATGTCTTGGGTTTGTTTGCAAGCCCGTACATGCATGCTGCAATAAGAAGAGATTGCGATGGAGACGAAGCCGCGCTGATGCTTTTAGGAGATGTTCTTTTAAATTTTTCAAAAGAGTTTTTGCCTAGCCATAGAGGAGGAACCCAAGATGCCCCTTTGGTTTTAAATGCAAGAATTAATGCAGGAGAGGTCGATGACCAAATTCTTGATTTTGGACTTGTAAACGAGTACCCTCTCGAGCTTTATCGAAAAGCTGAGCAGAGAAAACACTCATCAGAAATAAAGATGTGCGATGTAAGGACAATTTTAAAAGAAGGGAAGGATCCTTTTATAAATTATGGTTATACCCACTCTACTTCAAATATAAATGAAGGGGTTGTCTGTTCAAATTATAAACTTCTCGCTACAATGCAAGAAAAAGTTCAGCATCAGATGGAGCTTGTGGAAAAAATCCGTGCTGCAAATACGTCTGAAACAGCAAGACTCATAATTGAAAAACATTTTATAAAAGACATGAGGGGAAATCTTCGAAGATTCTCAACACAAGAATTTAGATGTGTGGCATGCAACGAGATAATGAGAAGACCGCCTTTATCAGGAGTTTGTCCTAGATGCAGCGGAAAAATAATTTTTACAACACACGAAGGAGGAGTAAAGAAATATCTCGAGCCAGCAATGGAACTTGCGAAAAAATACAAACTTTCTTCATATATAAAACAGAGCCTTGAGCTTACAAAAAGGCATATCGACTCTGTTTTCGGAAAAGAGCCCGAGACACAAGAGACGATTGAGAAGTGGTTTTGAAAATGGCAACTATAAGTGATAATGTTTTAAAAAGAAAAATTATCAGTCGAGAAGAGGAAATCAGACAAACAGCAGAATTGTTGACGGATACTTTTTTATCTCAAGAACAATATAAGGATAGACCAGTTAAACACTTAGTTCCAGATACAAGTATAATGGGTTCTAGATTATCTATAGATATGTCCCTGTCCAGAAAAAATCCTTTTTTCTGTTTTGTTGTTGATCCTGAACCCGAAGAAGATCAGATACAAGGAGCTTCTTTAGAATTAAGGGTTGGTGATGAACTTTTTGTAATGAGGGGAGAATTTACTTCGCTAGCTCCAGAAGATATTTCAAGATATGCTAGAAAACGTAAAAAAATAAAAGAAGGAGAAGAAGTTTTACTTAGACCTGGGAATGTCTATGTTATAAAAAGTCTGGAAAAACTGAGGATCCCAAACAACTATTATGGAATTAGCGATGCGAGAAGTAGTTTGGCTAGAATCGGGTGCGGGGGTTGTGCAGCTACTACTAGAAATGGAATTATTGATGGCAGTTTTTATAATAAGGAACCAGAATTTGTTTATTTTAAGATAGAGCCCCACGCATTCCCAATCATTCTGAAAAGAGGGGAAGCGCGACCAATTCAAATCAGATTTAGAGAAAACGGTTCTGGTCCTTTGAGTGCGAAAGAAATAGAGGATATCTATGGCAAGGATATAGTGCTTAAAAATAAGGAAGGTATGATACAGTGGAATTACGATCTGTTAGATGAGAACGGATTAGGTCTGA
>CAYFUJ010000017.1:0-10155 GCA_964346485.1 Candidatus Woesearchaeota archaeon | reverse complement strand
TATGTTCCAGTTCTATCAGAATATTGCGCAGCAGCACGCAATGGACATGCATCCATTAATGAGGAAGTTTATAAAAACATAATCTTATTCAGCCCAATCTTTAAAAACCGATTATTCTTTAATTTCTAATAATGGAAGAAGAGGGAAAACAGGGAAGCTTTAAGGGAATTTTTATCGTAATGCTCATTTCCTTGATGATTGCTTTTCTTTGGGAGAGTATTTCGTGGATAAAAAATGCAGCCCATTCAGTTCTTGATCCAAGTGCAGGAATTCTTCTAAACTGGAATCTGACACTTGGAATGATTATAATTATTCTCTTGGTAGCTGTAATTATGACTCTTATTCAAAAATATGCCACTGACCAAAAAACACTTCGGGAAATGAAAAAAGAACAAAAAGAACTTCAGAAAGAAATCAAAGAAGCTAGAGAGCATCCTGAAAAAATGATGGAACTTCAGAAAAAACAATTCGCGTTTCTTCCAAAAATGATGAAATTGAGTATGAGACCTATAATCTATACTTCAATACCTTTGATTTTATTCTTTCGTTGGTTTATGGATTACTTTGATGCGATAGGGGGCGTGAGGTTTTTTGGTTTCTTGAGTTGGTTCTGGTTCTATCTTCTGGGCTCGATAATCTTCAGCTCTATTTTAAGAAAGATTTTTAAGGTAGTTTAAGAATACAGGATAATGGAAAAACAAGACAAAGAGAAAGGACAGGCATATCAGGAATTTCTGTATAAGTTAAGCATGTTTGAGAAAAATATCGAAATGCTCAATCAACAGCTGCAATTAATCGAAAAGAGCCTACTTGATTTGAATTCTTTAAATTTCGGAATGGATGAGATCAAAAGTTCTGTTGGAAAAGAAGTTTTGGCCCAATTAGGAAGAGGGATCTTTGTAAAAACAAAACTCGTTTCAGATGAGCTAATTGTTGATGTAGGGAATAAAAATTTTGTAAAGAAAAGCATTCCAGAGACAAAAAAAATAATAAAAGAACAGGTAGAAAAACTTAACCAGCTAAAAAAAGAAATGGAAGATAAGATTGAAGAAATCGATAAAGAAGTGGCAGAATTGGTTCTTAAGTCTTCAGAAGATTAACTACTAGATTTTTTCACAAATTTATCATAAGAAAGAATTCCGAATTCAGAAATAATTGCCTTAATATATTTTTTTGGAACAAATTCAAATGCAGGATTTTTTAATTTTATTCCTTTTGGTGCCTTATCCCAGATCTCATTTAATTTTCTCTGCTCAATTGGAACTTTTTGCTTTGTAAATTTCCAAGAATCAGCAATGATATATAAAGGGATTTTATGGAGATATGCAAGTTCTGCTATCATTTTACTCCCTATTTTATTTATGATTCCTTTTCTTATAAGAGCATCAGCACCGAGAAATATTTTATTCGCGTAAATTTTGTCTTTCTTGCTCTCTTTTTCAATTGCAAGTGCTGCAGCAGAATCCACAAACATAGTTACTTTAATTCCTGCTTTCCTTAGTTCTTTTGCTGTTTTTCGTCCCTGAAAAAGAGGGCGGGTTTCTGTATTATAAACTTCAAATTTTTTTCCTTTTTTCTTTGCATAAATTAAAGCATTAATGACGTTTGTAGAATGACAGTGTGTGAAAATGACATCTTTATTTTTTATTAATTTTAAAATAGAATTATTTATCTTATTCTGAGCGTCACTAAAATGTCTGTTAATCTCGATTAAAGATTTTCCTTTTTCTGCCATTTCCAAAACATTCTCCATCATAGGCTCTGTTGGCCGGGAAGAGAGTAATTTTCTTTTTGATTCTTTTGTAGGAATCAAAGAATAAGCAAAAAGGGCTTTTTTTGCAATATTTCTAGCTCCCTGAATTTTAATATTTTTTATATCCAAAATAATTTTATCAAATTTTTTCTTTTTTTCTTTTTTATGCATAAGCTATTAAACTTAAGAAAGTTTAAAAATTCTCTTTTTTTATTCTCTTTATGCTAGAAAGTATGGTTAATCCAAAAAGAGTTGAGAAAGGGCCGTGGAAAATGTTTTTCATCGGGATTATTTATGCCTCTCTTTCTCTCTTGCTCGTGAAATGGTTTTTCTCAAGAGATGTTGTTCTTTCTCAATATTCAGGGATGATTGTCGTTGCCTTCGCTGTTATGTTTTCCCTTCCTTTCATGTATTTTATAATAAAAAAAGAAGAGGCAGAAGACGAGCAGGCAGTTGGTTTTTTGAGTGTGTGGAAAATTCATAAAGATGCGGTTTTTGCGCTCATGTGGCTCTTTATGGGTTTTATCGTTGCTTTTTCATTCTGGCATGTCGTCCTCGGAGATTCAAATCTTTTCAATGCACAGATAGAAACCTATTGCAGAATAAACAGTCCTGGAAACGTGGCTGGATGTGTCGAAAAATATACTTTTTCAAAAACAGCTACAGGAACAACGAGTGTTGTGACAAAAGGGGTAAGATTTCTTTCGATAATTGAAAACAATGTTTACGTTATGATATTCACTCTGTTCCTATCTCTGATCTTTGGTGCAGGAGCCATATTTGTTCTTACCTGGAATGCCAGTGTTATTTCTGCTGCAGTAAGCATTTTCACACAATATAGCATAAAAGAAATTCCTTTGGGAATTTTAAGATATATGATTCATGGTTTTCCAGAAATTGCAGCTTATTTTATAACAGCCCTTGCAGGAGGAATTTTCGGAGTAGGTGTTCTTAGAAACGGTATACATGGTAAAAGGTTCATTCATGTTCTGGAAAATACAGTTATTCTCTTATTTATCGCTTTAATAATTCTTCTGATCGCTGCTGCCATAGAAGTTTATTTTACTCCAATCTTTTTCAGTTAATGAATAATAAAATTTATAGAATTTATTTCTATAAGATTTAAAAATGAAAAATCATTCGATTAATCATGGTGAATCTTTTATTAATTCTTTCTTTTGTTATTAGTTTTATTCTGACTTATTTTACAACACCTTTCTGGATAAAAATGGCTAAAAAAGTAGGTCTTGTCTGGGAAGACATGAATAAACCCAAAAGATCAAAAAATGTTGCTGCCTCTGGAGGAATCGTTGTCGTTATCGCATTTATTGTTGGGGTTTTATATTATATTGCTGTAAGGACTTTTGTTATGAAAAATCTTGATTCGATAAATATTTATATTTTTGCTCTATTGAGCGTTGTTCTTATTTTAGCAATAGTTGGGATTGTAGATGATATGCTTGGCTGGAAACATAAAGGCTTATCGAGAAAGACAAGAATTTTGCTCGCATTAGTGGCTGCAATTCCTCTGGTCGTAATTAATGCAGGAACATCAACCATGGTTTTTCCATTTATTGGGCCAATAAATTTTGGAATTTTTTATCCATTATTTTTGATTCCTTTAGGTATTGCAGGAGCAACAACAACTTATAATTTACTCGCAGGCTATAATGGGCTAGAAGCGGGACAGGGAATTCTTATACTTGGATTTTTGTCTTATGTTGCTTATATCTCCGGAAATGCTTGGCTTTCTCTGGTTGGATTAACAATGGTTTTTGCATTGCTCGGTTTCTGGTTCTATAATAAATATCCTGCAAAAGTTTTTCCAGGAGATTCTCTGACTTGGACAATAGGAGCTCTTATCGCTGGTATGGCTATTTTAGGAGATTTTCAAAAAATAGCTGTTTTTGTTTTTATTCCTTATATAATTGAAGTAGGTTTAAAACTCCCAGGGAAACTTGAAAAACATTCGTTCGCTAGACCAAATAAAGACAGAAGTCTTGAAATGCCTTATAAAAAAATCTATGGTTTGGAACACCTCGCTATTTATATTCTTAAAAAAATAAAGCCGAGCAAAAAAGTCTATGAAAAAGAGGTCGTCTGGTCGATTCACGGATTTCAGATATTCATAATAATTCTCGCCTTCTTTATTTTCATATATTAATAAAGATTTTAAAGGAGTTTTCCCTTGAATTTTAATAATGAATGATGAGGATAAAAAAGATACGATAAGCATAAATACAACAGAAATAAAAAGGGGATTTAGTAATGCAATTGATTTTTTTAAGAACAAAAAAGTTCAGAATATACTGATTATTGTTCTACTTCTCGCGATAATAATTTTTGGGGTATGGATAAGGACACAAAATCTTGATCTCCTCGTTGATCAAACAACAGGAAAATATATTCCTCTTGCTCTAGATCCCTATTACTTTTTAAGAATTGCTGAAACCAGTATAGAACAAAGTGACTTGCCTGAAATTGATATTATGAGGCAGCCCTCTAGTATTTTTAATGGTGGTGTGCCTTTTAGTTCTGAAATTATACCAAAAGTTGTTGTGTTGCTTTTTAATATAGGAAAAATTTTTGATAAAGATATTACAATACAATATATTGATATTATTTCACCTGTTATATTTTTTATATTGGGGTTGGTCATATTTTTCTTTTTAATTTATTTTCTGACAAAATCAAAATTAACCGCATTGATAGGTTCTATATTTTTGGCGATAATTCCTACATATCTTTATAGAACAATGACTGGTTTTTCAGATCACGAATCTATTGGTATGTTTGCATTTTTTCTGACTTTACTTGGATATACTCTTGCTTTAAAATTTTTAAATAAAGAGGAAATTAAGAAAAATTTTCTATTAAAAATAATATTATTTGGGTTTTTGATTGGTTTCTTATCAGCTTTTACAATAGTAAGTTGGGGAGGGATTGCAAATTTTCTCTTTATGATTATTCCTTTGAGTTTTGGTTTGTTATGGTTTGTTAAAATCAAGAATTTGGAAGAAAATAAGAAATATTTATCTTATTTTTTAATTTTTTATTTTATTTGGTTTATATCTACTATTTTGTTCGGGTCAATTTTTGGGTTTTCTTTAACATCTATAATCAATAAAGTTACATTAAACTCAACAAGTTTAATTAATGGAGTTGTATTATTATTCGTTATTTCTGATTTTTTTATGGTCAAATTCGGAGAAAAGATTCCTATCAGAAAAGTAAAAAAATACAGACTTGTTTTTAGTGCAGGAATTGTTGTTTTGTTAGGAATTTTATTTTCTATAATTATATACGGGAATTTTTTTCCTCTGGTAAAAGATATAATCGGAAGGCTTCTGCATCCTTTTGGAACAGGAAGGGTAGGGCTTACAGTTGCTGAAAACAAGGCCCCTTATTTAAAGGATTGGATGAATCAGACAGGTAAAATTCTGTTCTGGCTTTTTCTAGGAGGATTGGTTTTGATAGGAGCTAACATTTCAAAAGCCATAAAAAAACATGGAAGAAAAATAGGATTTATTTTTTTCTGGGTTTTACTGATTTTAGGAATTTTATTCAGCAAATTTTCTTCAAATTCTATATTTAACGGAACCAATTTTATAAGCGGGTTGTTTTACTTTGGAAGCATTGTTGTTTTCGGAATATATTGTATCAGATTTTATTATAAGGAAAAACTGGATATTAAACCAGAATTAATTATAATCTTTTCATGGACGATTTTTATGCTGATAGCTGCAAGAGGTGCTATAAGATTGTTTTTTGTTATAACTCCTTTTGTTTGTTTTTCAGTTGGAATTTTTATTTCTAGTTTGGCAGGGTATTACAAAAAAAGCAGAGATGATTTGGGTAAAATGCTCCTCGGAATTTTATTAATCGGGGTGATTATAGCTTCTTTATTTAGCTTTTTCAGTCTTGCTACAGCTTCTGTTTCACAGGCAAAATATACAGGGCCTTCTGCAAATCTTCAATGGCAACAGGCAATGACATGGGTGAGAGAAAACACCCCTAAAAATGCAATCTTTTTGCACTGGTGGGATTATGGTTATTGGGTTCAGTATTTAGGGCAGAGACCGACCTTGTCAGATGGAGGACACTTTCAGGGGGAATTTAGAAATCATATGGTCGGAAGATATGTTTTAACTACGCCGCATCCTGAAACAGCCCTGAGTTTTATGAAAACGAACAATGCTTCATATCTTCTCATAGATTCTACAGACCTTGGAAAATATACTGCTTATTCAAGCATAGGAAGCGATGAAATAGGAGAAGACAGGCTTTCACAGATTCCTACTATGCTTTCAGATAAGAGTCAGGTTCAGGAAACTAAAAACGGAGAGATAAGGGTTTATCGGGGAGGAGCTCTCGTAGACCAGGATATTGTCTACAATGCAGATAACACACAGATATTTTTGCCTGCGCAGAGAGCTGTAATCATAGGAATTATCGCAGAGAGCATAGAAAATCCTGCTACGAACAAAATATCTTTTAAACAGCCCACAGGGATTTTTATTTACAATAATCAGCAGTACAGGATTCCTCTAAGATATGTTTATTTCAACGGGCAGGTGGCTGATTTCAAAAATGGTATGGAAGAAGGAGTAATGATAATTCCGAGAATAAACCAGGTTTCTGGAAGAATACAACTGGATGTTTTAGGGGCTAGTATTTATCTCTCTCCAAAAGTTTTCAAAAGTTTATTTGTCCAACTTTATCTCATGGATGATTATTTTAATAATTATTCAACAATAAAACTTGCACACGGCCAGGATGATCCCGTTATTTCAAGTTTAAAGGCCCAAGGATTAGAAATAGGGGAATTTGCATATTTCAACGGGTTTAAAGGACCGATAAAAATCTGGAACATCAGAGATATCCCTGATAATATTTTAATAAGGGAGGAATTTTTAAGGCGGCAAGGTGACTGGGCTGAATTTGACAATTTGCAATTTGTAAAATAAAACTATGAAATGCTTCTTCATAATCTTTAAAATACCTTATTTTCTAAAAAAAATATGGTTAATCAGGAACATTCAAAGATAACAATTGTTGTTGGAACAAAGGCGGAATTAATAAAATGCATGCCAATTATGCTTGAATTACAGAAGCAAAAAAAAGATTACTGGTTTATGCACACAGGACAACACCCTGTTAGGAAAGCTTGTATAGAATTTGGGATCAAAAAACCGGATTTTATCTTAAGTAAAGAGCCGGACAGAAGCACGAAATTCTGGTCAAAAATAAATAGAATTTCTTTGGTTTGGTTTTTGTTTATGATTCCAAAAATAAAAAAGTTAATGAGGAAATTAAAACCGAGATATGTTATCTACCATGGAGATACAATGAGCACTGCAGCTGCAGCTATTGCATCAAGTAAATTCTTAAATCAAAATAAATCCTGGAAAAACGTGCATTTAGAAGCTGGTTTAAGATCGGGCTCTCTATTTGAGCCGTTTCCAGAAGAAATTTCAAGGCAGATCAGCGACAGATTTTCAGATATTCTTCTAGCTGTTTCAGATCTCACAGAAAAAAACCTGTATAAATATAGAGATAAAAAACAGATAATAAAAATCGGTAATACTATAATTGATTCTGCCCTTATTTCATATAGTAAAGCAAAAAAAATGAAGCTTAAAAAGCCAAGAGGAAGATATGCTTTAATAAATATTCACAGGCACGAGAATCTTAATAGCAAGGAAAGACTAAAAAAAATTATTGAAATTATAAAAAATGTAGGTATAAAGGCAGTATGGCCTTTGCATGATAATACAACTTATTACCTGAAAAAATACAGATTGATGAATGAGACTGAAAACAAAAAAAATATCAAAATAATACCTTTAATAGATTACTTTAATTTTATCTATTTGTTAGCTAAGTGTGAATATATAATCAGTGACGGCGGTTCAATTCAAGAAGAAAGTCTTGTTTTCAAAAAACCATGTATAATTTTAAGAAAAAAAACAGAAAGGCGAGAGGGCTTAGGAACAGACATTAACTTTTTAACAAACCTGAACGTCAATTATTCAAAGAAGATTATTAAAAATATAGAAAATAAAAAAATAAAAATTAAAAAATCAAAAAATCCTTATGGAAAAAGGGGTGTTAGTAAAAGAATTGTAGGAGTTTTAGGATGAAAAAATTGAAAAAATTTTTTTTCTGTACCCGTCTAAAGGTCTTAAAAAATTTTCCAAGAACACAAAAAATTTTGGTGGAAAAAAATTTTCCAAAAAAAAAGTACAATGAAAAATTTACTCTAATAGCTGGGTGCCCTAGGGCAGGAACAAATTTATTAACTTATATTCTATCTACTCATCCAGATATTTTTGTAGGAAAAACCGAAATAGATTTCTCTTCATTTAGATTCAAAAAAGAATTGAAGAAAGTCTTTGGAAAAAAATTAAAAAAGAATTTTGAAAAAACAATTAAAGATCTCGCTAATCAAAAAAAGATTCTACTCCGTAGACCAACCGCAATTGATTATTATGAGACATTATTAAAAAAATTTCCAAATTTAGAGATAATCTTAATTTTTCGTGATGGTAGAGACAATGCTCTCTCTTTAAAAAACGCAAAACATTTTAAATGGCCTTTTGACTTTGCTGTAAAAAAATGGAAGGAATGGGTAAAAATAAAAGAAAGAGCCCCGCAGAGAGTTCATATTTTAAAATATGAAACTTTAATTCAAAATCCAGAAAAAGAAATAAATTCTATTTTTAAATTTATGGGTTTGAAAGAATTGAAGGAAAAAGAAATAATAGAATTCTATAAAAATAAAACAGAAAATTATCATTCAGAAATAAAAGGAAAACCAATTACAAATGAAAAAATTTTTAGATGGAAAAAAGAAATGACTGATCAAGAAAAAGAAATATTTAAAAAATTGGCTGGAAAAGAATTAATAAAGATTGGTTATGAAAAGGATAATGATTGGTAAAACTATTTAAATGAAAAAAAATTGAAAAGGAAATGGAATGGAAAAATAAAAAAATTTTGGTAAATGGAGTGAGTGGATTTATTGGTTCAAATCTTGTTAAAGAACTTTTAAATAAAGATGCAAAAATTTATTCAATAGATAATTTTTCTTATATTGATTCAAATTTAGTCAAAAAAAAATTAGATTTCCTTAATAAGATTGTTCTGGTAGAAGGAGATGTTTCAAAAAAAGAAACATGGGAAAAAGTTCCAAAAGATATAGAATATATTTTTCATTTTGCAGCCCCTTCATCAATAACTTTGTTTAAAAGAAATCCTGAAAAGTGCTATTACGAAACTGTTTTGGGTCTTTATAATGCATTAGAATTCGCAAAGAATAATGATGTTAAAAAAGTAATATATCCTTCTTCAGGAAGTAATTATGCTGGAAATGAGATGCCACATAAAGAAAATATTTATTTAAAACCAAGAAACTTATATGCTGCTTCTAAAATTGCATGTGAAGGTTTAGCGGAATCCTATTCTAATTTTGTTAAATCTGTTGGACTTAGGATTTTTGCAGGTTATGGGCCAGGAGAAGAATGGAAAAAAGATTTTGGAAGTGTTTTATATCTTTTTATAAAAGATTATATGAATGGAAAAGCTCCTGAAGTGTGGGGAGATGGAAATCAAACAAGAGATTTTATTTATATAGATGATATTGTAAAAATGATAATAAAATCTGCAGAGATTGATTATACTGGAAGAGTTAATGTTGGTACTGGAAAATCTGCTTCTTTTAGAGAATTGCTGGAAATAATAAAAGAAGTATTCAATACAGAAATTGAACCTAAATTTATTCCAAAGGAGGCAAATTATGTTGAAAATTTGGAAGCGGACACAAATCTAATGAAAAATTTATTTGATATTGAACCTATTTCTCCAAGAGAAGGAATAAAAAAATTTGTGGATTATTTAAGGGCCTCTTCATAAATTCTTTTTAATTTTTTATTTCTTTCTTTGATAGAAAATTTTCCGGAATTAACAAGTTTAAAACTATTTTTACCCATTTTTTTTCTCAATTTAGGATTTTCTATTAATATAGACAATTTCTCTACCAAATCCCTTATTGTCTCTGGATGAGGAAGAGAAGCTAATTTTGAATATCTTCTCAGATTAAATCTATGCTTATACCAACTGATTTGACTTTTTACTAAAAAACCATTGTATCCATCTTTAACAAGTTCAGGAAGTGTAAAACCATCATCAGTACATACAATAGGTAAGCCAGTTGACATCGCTTCTAAAATAGAAACTCCAAAACTATCTACAGTAGTGGGTTGCACATAAATATCACAATCTCCAAAAATTTCTTGGTAAAACTCATTTTGAGCTTCTATTTTTGGTAGATAAGTCACGTTAGGAAGTCTTAATTTTTTATTTTCAGGAACCTTCCCTTTGTATTTTAATGAAATATTATA
>CAYFUJ010000016.1:0-2966 GCA_964346485.1 Candidatus Woesearchaeota archaeon | reverse complement strand
GCTCTGAAAAACTAATCAAACCTGAAGAACCAAAAGAAAAAAGGTATTATAGAAAGATGAGACAATCTCTAAGAGAAAAGGCAGAAGCTCTGAAAGTTGCTTTGTAAAGATTTAAAAATTAATTCTGGCATTCAATATTAAGCCTCAATGGTCTAATGGCTATGACGCTAGCCTGTCGCGCTGGAGACCCGGGTTCGATTCCCGGTTGAGGCGTTTTTCAGAAAACTCTAAAAAGAATGTTTTATTATATTTCATATGCCTAAGAAAAAAACTATAAAATATCATATAAGACACAAATCAAAATTAATTTTTCTTTTGATTGTGAAAATTCTGTTAGTATTTCTTGTCTCTATTCTTGTATTAGGGGGTGTTTATGCACTGCTCAAGGGTGTTCTCGGAATTGTTTTTGTATTTATTATTTCCTTTGCAATTGCTTCTTTTGTTTATGTGTTCTTGATTGTAAAGGTGTTGAAGTTATTCAGATTTTAATTTTATTTTAGATTTTTCCAAAAGCTTTAAAAGAGTTTTTTTCTTGGTGTTTTTATAACTAAACCTGTATAGTTTAAAATGGAAGAACAAGAAGAACAGAAAAAGGAAGAAACTCAGGAAGAGGCTCAAGAAGCCCAAGTGCCTGAAACCGGTAAAACTGTTCCTGCACCTACGCAGCCGGCACCAGCAGAACAACCAGCTCAGCCAGCTCCAGAGACAGGACAGGCTCCAAAACTTCCAGAAAAACCAGAAGCTTTTGAAGGTGAGGCAGAAGCCCCTGAAACTGAAAAGAAAAAGCCTGAAGAAGAAGCTTCTCAATAAATTTGAATTTACTTTTTCTTTTTATTTTCTTTTTTATTTTTGAAAAAAATATTTTATCTATATCTTTAATGCAAGTTCTAAATTTCCCTTTGATTTTCCTTGTTCCAATTCGTAATCCAAGAAAGCTAGATATAAATTCCCATACTTTCTAACTTTCATTAATTCGACTTGCCCTTGAATATCATTATTTGTTGGAATTGGTTTTTTAAATCTGATATTTGAATCTATTACAAACATATTTTCTTTCATTAATTCTAAAAATCTTTCAAAACCAATAGTCACACCAAATCTACCATCAGCCAACCATTCGCTAGAAGCAGCATAACATAGCTGATTTAAACAAAACTGTGCTTCAATAGAAGTCATGTGCTCAACTAATTGGGTTGCATAAAAATTTTCAATAATTCTAAATCTACCGTTCGCTTTTGAAGCTTCAAGAGGTGCTTTTATTAGAAACCTGCATTCTGGTTTATATAATTCCAATATTCTTTCTATTTTTTTATTCGGAATTTGCATTTTAGTAAAATGTGATAATTCTCCTTTTTAAGGATTATTGTATAAGAGTTCAATCTCAATAGTTTTATATATTCTTTTTGCGGTTTTTTATCATGGGGTGGAAAATTGTTCTCAGTCTGATTTTTTTCATTCTTGTAGTCGGACTTCTGATAGTTTATTGGTTTTTGCCGATTGGAGAATTTATTGAATTTAAAATTTCAGGCGGAAATTCTAATTTCACTTTAAATGCTTCTTTCAATACAAGCATGCAGTTTTATGAAAACATGAGATACCAAACCCCAAATATCTCTTACAGGATTGATAACTGTCCTTTGGCAAGAGAAGATGAGATGAAGAGGGCTTTTGACTGGCTGGAAGACCTGACTGTATTAAATTTTTATGGGATTAGTGAGAGAGAAGAGATAAGTGTAACATGTGAGGATTCTGTGAGGGGTGAAAAAGGTTTGTTTATTGCAGGTGAAGGCGGAGTCACCAACGTTACTGTCACAGAAAACTTCAACGTCATTTTTAACGGAATGGTTATCTTAATAAGAGAAACTAAATGCCCTGACCCGATTGTAGGCACTCACGAACTTCTTCATGCACTAGGGTTTAATCACTCAGACAATCCCAACAACATAATGTATCCTACAGTAAACTGTAAGCAGACTATTGGAGATGACCTCGTTAAACATATAGGCTGGCTCTACTCTTTTCCGATCCTCCCGGATTTATCTTTTGAAAACGCCTCTGCATTAATGAAAGGAGGATATCTCAATTTTGTTATAACTCTAAGAAATAACGGACTGAAAGATTCTGAAAATTCCACATTAATTATTTATGCAGATGATAAATCTATAAAAGAATTGGAAATTGAGCCAATACCAATCGGTAATGGGAGAATGATAACTCTGACAAATGTTTTTGTTATGCGAAGGAACATTGAAGAACTAGAGCTTTTTATAAAATATGACTCTGAAGAATTAAATAAAGATAATAACAGAATTACTCTTGAAATAAAAGAATAAAAAACAAAAATTGGATGACTTAAATCTCATCAAGCTCTAAATCATCTATATCCTCATCAATATTATCCTCAAAATCTTCTTCGAGCTTTTCAGAGGCCAGAAACTCTTTATCCATTTTTTATCGACCCCATTTTGTTATTTTTCTAAAATATAATGGGTTTTTAAATATTTCTATAAAAAATTATTTAATTTCTATAAGGGTTTTTCTGTTGATACTAAATTTTTCTTACTCCTATAGACAACAATCAAAATTATTATAATAATTATAATAATAACTAATGCCACAACCACCCATAACCAATAAGATTTAATAAATTTAATAAACTTATTCCCAATCTCTCTAATTTTCTCTCTTATTTCAGCTCCCTCACTAACATCTGCAGCAATTGCAAAATAACTAAGAGAATCTAGTTCAACATCATAATAGTAATAAGTCTCATCTTCTTCTGTATAATTAATTATCAATTCATCCCATACATCATAAGATTCATTAAACTTGAACATAGATATATTTTCTTTTTCAACATTATTTTCAAATGTCCAATTCTTTTCAACCTGAATTGTAATTATAGATCTATTTAATTCATCTTCAAGATTCTCTGTTTCAATTTCTAAATATTTGTAAACTTTTCC
>CAYFUJ010000015.1:0-4223 GCA_964346485.1 Candidatus Woesearchaeota archaeon | reverse complement strand
CTGAAGAAGAAAAGAAAGAAGTTCAGATGGAAGGACAGGAAATACAAAGTGAAAACTCTAGATCTCTATGCAAAGTCAGATCCTCTCGAAGGAGCAAATCAGGCCAAGGGAATTGTTCTTCAGAAAGTCCAGAAAGAAGCAAAACAGCCAAACTCTGCTATGAGAAAATGCTGCAGAGTTCAGCTGACAAAAAATTCAAAAGTCATTACTGCTTTTATTCCGGGAAATCTTGCACAGAAATTAATTGACGAGCATGATGAAGTAATGGTCGAAAGAATTGGCGGAAAGCAGGGAAGAACAAAAGGAGATATTCCAGGAGTAAGATTTCAGGTTATTCAGGTAAATGACCAGCCCTTGCATTTATTAGTAAAAGGTAAAATCGAGAAAGGTAGAAGATGATGATTGAAAGAAAATTAACTCTAATTCAAGAAAAATATTTGTCTGAAATAGAAAGCATGATAATATCACATACAACCAAGGAAAATCCCAACTATAAAATTGCTAAAAAGCTTGAGAAAATGGGATTTTTAGAACTTATAGAATCAGAAAGTCCGCTCATTAGAACAGTTCTTACTGATGCCGGAAAAGAATATATGAGCGATAGATATGAAACCTTATATAGCATTAGACAACATAGGCTAATTGAAAGTCAATATGTAATTTATGAAAAAGATAAAATAAAAGGGATAAGAATCACCAGGATAGATATAAACACAGGAGAAATAATCAGAGAATTAAAATGACAGAACAAAAAACTTTTCCTCTGAAATTCAAAATTTTTGATTTGTATGAAACCGAAGGAATTGCTGTAAATGATGCAGGATTAAAGAATGTGATTAATCTGACTCCAAAGCTTGTTTTGAAAAGCCACGGAAGAAATGTCCAGAAATTCGGGCAGATAAAGACGAATATTGTTGAAAGGCTAATAAATAGAATCAGCGTTGCAGGCCACAGAGGAAAAAAGCACAAAATTATTTTTGGAACTTCTACAGGAAAATATTCAAAAAATGCCAAAATTGTTCTCGGAGCTTTTGAACTGATTCAGAAAAAAACAGGAAAAAACCCTGTCGAGGTTCTCGTCAGAGCTGTTGAAAATTCTGCGCCGAGAGATGAGGTAACAATCATAGAATACGGGGGAGCGAGATATCCGCAGGCTGTTGACGTCTCTCCTCTGAGAAGAGTCAATGTTGCTCTGAGACATCTCATCCATGGAGCATCTGAAAAAGCATTCGACAAGAAAAAAAATCTCGCACAAGGTCTTGCAGATGAAATTATGCTCGCTGCTGAAGGAAATCAGGAGAGCTTTGCAATAAAAAAGAGGATTGAGTCAGAAAAGCAGGCTGATTCAGCGAGGTAATTGAATATGAACAAAACTGATGAATTAATGAGATTAGCTCAAGAAGTTGATAAGATTCTTAAGGAAGAATTAAAGAAAAACAATATTAAATATGATTTTGCTGAAGCTAGAATTTATAATGCTAAAAGTGTTGGTGTACAGGGAGATGAAAGAACATACAGTTATCCTGCTGAGATATGCTTATATGATGGTGGAAAGTTTGTCTGGAAAACAAAATTCCTTAGAAATTTAAGTTCTAGAATCACAAATGAAATTAGAGGTATTAATAGAGTTACATATGTAACTGCTTTTAAATAATTTAACCAACAACTTTAAAAATAATTTCTTTCTTGATTAATTATTCTTTAGATTAAAGGGGCTGAAATGATAGACGAGAAAGCAAAAAAAATTCAGGACTTAATGCATCAGCAGGAAAAAATTCGTAACATAGCGATAGCTGCTCATATCGATCACGGAAAAACAACTTTCTCTGACAATCTTCTGGCTGGTGCAGGAATGATCTCGGAAGAGCTTGCAGGAAAACAACTCGCTCTTGATTTTCACGAAGACGAAGCCACGAGAGGAATCACTATTGACACAGCTGCTGTAAGTATGGTCCATAATTTTGAAGGTGAGGAATATCTGATTAATTTATTGGATACTCCTGGTCATGTTGATTTTAGCGGAGATGTTACAAGAGCTATGCGTGCTGTTGACGGATGCATTATCCTAATCGATGCTGTTGAAGGAGTCATGCCTCAGACAGAAACTGTTGTAAGGCAGGCACTGAAAGAACTCGTCAAGCCAACTCTTTTCCTGAACAAAGTTGACAGGCTGATTAAAGAGGTCAAGCTGACGCCTCAGGAAATGGAAAAAAAATTCATTTCTATAATAAATCACGTTAATGAATTGATTTCTAATATTGCTCCAGAAGGGTATAAGGAAAAGTGGAAAGTTAGCGTTTCAGAAGGAAGTGTTGCATTTGGCTCTGCTTTCCATAACTGGGCATTGAGTTACCTCTACATGCAAAGAAAAGGCATTACTTTCAAAGATGTCATTGATGCTTACCAGAACGATAAAGTGAGAGAACTTGCAAAAAAAGCTCCTATTCACGAGATTATTCTAAATATGGTTATAAGACATCTTCCAAATCCTGTTCAGGCACAGGTATATCGAATTCCAAAAATATGGCACGGTGATCTGGATTCAAAACTAGGAAAAGACTTTATTGGTTGCAATCCAAAAGGAGAGCCTGTTTTTGTTCCTACAAAAATTGTTGTTGACAAGCATGCAGGAGAGGTTGCAGGAGGAAGACTTTTCTCAGGAACAATAAAGCAGGGAGATGAGGTTTATATGAATCTTTCAAAGAGGGCCACGAGAATACAGCAGGTCTCTGTTTATCGTGGTGCCCAAAGGCTTATCGTTGACGAAGTCAGTGCAGGAAACATCATTGGAATCGTCGGACTGAAAGATGTTTTTGCCGGAGAAACAGTAAGCAGAAACCCGATTGAGCCTTTTGAAGAGATAAAGCACATATTTGAGCCTGTTGTTACAAAATCTATTGAAGCGACAAAAGCTGCTGATCTTCCAAAGCTTGTTGAAATTCTGAAACAGATAAGAAAAGAAGATCCTTCTATAAAAATTGAAATTAATGAGCAAACAGGAGAGAGTCTGATGTCTGGCATGGGGGAGCTTCATCTTGAGATCATAGAGAACAGGATCAAAACAGAAAAAGGGCTTGATGTCAAGACTTCTCCACCAATAATAGTTTACAGGGAAACTATAAGCAAGGAATCTCCTACTATAGAAGGAAGAAGCCCGAACAAGCACAACAGCTTTTACATAAAAGTCGATGTTTTAGAGAATGAGGTTTATGAGGCCATAAAAAGCGGTGAACTTCGTGAGGGAAGAATTAAGAAAAAGAGTGAGGATATTTTCAATGTTTTGTCTGGGCTTGGATGGCGGGGGGAGATTATAAGGAATGTAAGAGATATCTACAAGGGAAATATTTTTCTTGATGAGACGAGGGGAGAGGTTCATATCGGAGAAGTTATGGAAATGGTTCTTGATGCATTTGAAATGGTCATAGATCAAGGGCCTTTGGCGAGAGAGCCGTGCATGAAACTCAAAGTTTCCCTTGTTGATACAAGGCTTCACGAAGATGCGATTCATCGAGGTCCTGCACAGGTTTATCCTGCTGTCAGAGAAGCAACTATAGAAGCAATGAAAAAATCAGGTCCTTATCTTCTAGAGCCTCTTCAGATTCATTTGATAGAAATGCCTGACAAATTCCTCAGCGCTGTTACAAGGCTTGTCGGAAGCAAGAGAGGACAGATGCTTGAAGTAAAGCAGGAAGAAAGAACTGCAGAAATGAAGGCAAAACTTCCTGTTGCAGAAATGATTGGATGGAGCAATGACTTGAGAAGTGCAACAGAAGGACGCGGAGTCTCGTCTTTAATAGACCAGTTGTTTGAAAAAGTTCCTGCTAGCATCCAAGCAGAAGTCATAAAGAAAATAAGAAAAAGAAAAGGCCTGAGTGAAAGGCAGTAATTCTGATATACATAATAAAACCCAATAATTTATTTAAACAATTTCTTTTTGGGGTTTTTATGGTATATGAAGTTGAGTTTTATGAAGAAGATGTAATTAGTAAAAATAGTAAGCCTTCTCTTACTTATTATGCAGAAAAAGCAGATAGTCCTCAAGAAGCAGTAGTAGAAGCAATAAAAGGGATCGGAGGAGGAATTAAGAAATATAATAGTGGAATAGTCAAAAATAGTAAAGGTAGAATTTATAAATTCAATCCCAAAACAGGAAAACACCTTGATTCTTTGGAAGGGAGATTGAATTAAAACACAACGCTTACCATCATCAGAACCGCGAAAAT
>CAYFUJ010000014.1:0-8093 GCA_964346485.1 Candidatus Woesearchaeota archaeon | reverse complement strand
TTGTGGTTGTGCTTGTGATGGAAACATTATATCAAATGCTGGAATACCTACTGTTGTTTTTGGTCCATCAGGAAATTATGCTCATTCAGAAAATGAGTATGTTAACATAAACAGTATTTTTAAGTGTTTAAAGATCTATTCAGCATCAATGTTAGATTTCTTTAGCTAGTTGAATGTGAGGATTCTATTAACCAGAAATGATAGGACTAACCACTTCTATGTTAGTTGCTTCAATACAAAGAATACCGTCTGAAGCACGTTCGCAATTTACAACTTTTCCATCAATATTTAGTAAATTTTGTTCAAAGTCTACTTTAGGAGTATTGTAAACTGTTATATCATATTCAGCTCCATAATAAGCCATATAACTTGGGTTCTTCATTACCCTTTCATCGTCTGTAAAAAGAAAAAAATCTTTAATTGAAACGCCGTGCAACTTTAATCCAATCCCATGAAGTTTAACGTCTTTTCCAAGAGGATTTTTGCTTTCTGCTATTTGCTTTAGAGAGGAAAATGTAATTAATTGTTCAGAAGGTTGTTTTGCAATTTCTTCGGGTTGTTCTGTTGTAGTTTGTTCTTGTATTATAGATTGAGTTGTAGGTTCTTGTGAACAGCCTGCAATGAAGATTATCAATATTAAAGATAATGTCAACAGTGCCAGTTTTTTCATAATAAAACTTAGAAAAATAAATTTTTTAAATGACTTAGTTTTGATTATTTTTTGGATTATAATATACATAAAAACTTTGAATTTTATAATTTTAGTATGATAGACTTCAACAAACTTATAGATTCATTCTTGTTTAGGAAGTTTAGGCCAAAGGAAATAGGAAGATACTATCCTTCAGATGCAGGAAAATGTTTGAGAAAAATTTGGTATAGCTACAAATATCCTAAAGAAATAGATGCTGATGTTTTGAAAATATTTGAGATGGGAAACATACTTCATGATTTTGTTGTTGAGGTTTTACAAAGTGAAAAAACCCCCTCAGTAGAACTTTTGAAAAGCGAAATACCATTCAAAATGAAACTGGATGATTTTCTGATTTCCGGAAGAGTCGATAATCTAATACTTATAAGAGCTGATGGCAAGACCTATCTTGTTGAAGTTAAAAGCACAAAATTTCTTTTTGACAAACCACAGAAACACAACATAATGCAATTACAGTTATACATGCATGCTTTAGGGGTTCATAATGGAATTCTGCTTTATGTTGAGAAGAATGCTCTGAAGACAGTAATTTTTGATATTCCTTTTGATCAAAAAATTGTTGATAATGTTTTGGAGAGATTTAGAAGATTGCATAAGGATTTGAATGAGAATGTTCTGCCTATTGCTGAAGCCAAAATTGATGATGATATTAAATGGATGTGTAAATATTGTGAGTATTCAGAAAGGTGTTTAGAAGAAAGATTGTAGTGAATAAAGGTTAAAAAAATTGAGATACCAATATTTGAAGGAGGATGTGAGATTTGAAAGTTATTAAAAAGAAAGATGAAGCATTAAATTTTATTATTAAAACCTATAAGTTCTAAGAATATTTCTTGAGCTTTTCTTTTACTATCTTTATATTTTTTAATGCCTTCTCTTGCATCTTTTATATCTTTTTTCATCTCTTCAATAATTTCTTTCTTTACATTATTTTTAGGATATGGGATTAGTAAATACTTCTTAAAATTGGTTGGGGTTATTTCTGGTTGTATGCTACCTGATTGTAAATAGAACATTTGTTTCTGGACTATACTACTTTTTAGAGCTACCCATAAAATTAGAGCATCCTCATAATTTTTAGGTCTAATCTGTATAAATCCTGTTGATGCTAATTGATCATCTAACTCTCCACTGACTATTACTATACCTTCTGTTGATCCTATTGGTCTCGGTTGTAATATATCATTGTTTTTTACTCTTAGTCTTGCTCTTGAAGGTAAATTAAGTAAGATATCTTCATCTAAATTTTTTATATCTCCAAGCTCTTTTTCTGTATTTCCTATATTCAGATATTTGAATATCTTTGTTTTATTAGAATCAAAATACTTTTTATTTATCGGTTTTGTAATGTCTAAACAACTGCCTTTTATTATTTTTATCTTTGATTTATTTATATTCTGCAGCTCTTTATTTATATATTCTCTTTCAGGATGGTGAAAATAACAATCAAATCTATCATTAAGTTTTTTTTCTGGTATTATAAAATGGGTGGGGAATTGTTTTTCTTTTATCAAGCAAGTATTACTCATTATATTTTTTAATTTAACTACAGAATTTTTGAATTTTTCAAAGGAAATATTGGCCTTTTCTATATATTTTTCCACTTTTTTAACTATTTCATCCTGTTTGTTTTTATTTTTGGGGATCAAAATATTAAAGTCTTCAATGCATCGATAATTTAATTCTGTCTGTCCTGTGCATCCTGTTGTAAATCTTTCAATCTGACTTATTCCAAATTTAGATCTTAAAAAATAAAGGATGTATTTAGGATTATGATCTTTTTTTAATCTAATTATAGTTATATGACTATCAATTGCAACATCCTTTTCGTCATTTAAAATATCTACTTTACCTATCGTTCCTACACCAGTTGAGGCTAACAATAAGTCCCGTTTTTTAGCTCTAACTTTCTTTTTATTTTTATTAAACCAGTCTCTTAACACAAATTCCGTATTCCAATCAATGTATTCGTTATGTAAATTTCTTACTTTTAATATCGGAATACCTTCAAATGTATAAATAGATGATCCTTTTCCCCTATGTATGGTTATACAACAATCTATTAAACGTTTTAATTCCCAACCATCTCTTTTTGAGAGTTCTGTTAATATTCTTATTTCTTCCATATGTTCAGGTTTATTAAATTCATAATCAAGCCTTTCTTCTCCATTTAATTTTAACAGATAATTACCGGCCATTTTCAAAACTCTTAAACTTTTTTAAAATCCCCGGTAGTTCATTTAATTCCGGTCTAAGTTTACCTGAATCTGTATGACCAACATTATTAACAATTGCCATAAATACTTTTGATAATTTTTCGTCTTTTTTTTCTTTCTTGATTAAATAAAGAATAGAAGTTTTTACATTTGTTTCTGCATTAACGAATGTATTTCTTGGAAGAGATATAACTGCCTTTATTAAGAAATTATCTTTTATAAACTTTCTAAACTCCCTCTCTGTATCTGTGTTAAGAACACTCTCATCTATAATTGTTATTAATTTTCCATGTGGCTTTAATAAGTTCATATATCTTTCTATTGAAAGAACGTTAGATTTTAAAGAAGATCTTAACTCTTTAGTGTTCTTTTTACCCTTCTTATAAGCTATTTCATATTCTTCTAAAATTTTCTTTTCGTCCTTTTTCTTTTTTTCATATCTCATAGAGAAGGGTGGATTTGTAAGTACAACATCAAACTTAAAGTTATCCTTTAATACTCTTTTTTTAAATTCTTCTGCTTCTTCTTTCAATTCGTCTTTTATTCCTTTCTCAATTTCTATTTTTTTATCTAAAAAATCTGGTAACCAAAAAATCATATTACTGCCATCACCGTGAAGGTACATATTCATTCTTGCTATTCTTGATATTTTCTTATTAGCATCAACACCCCAAATTTTTTCCTTTACAATTTTATGTTTTAATCTTTTTTTCTCCAGATTAGAAATATTTAGGTTTCTCACTTTTTCAAACATATTAGACATTGCCTCTATAAGAAATCCGCCACTTCCACATAACCCATCTAATACGCTATCGGTATCATCCTTCTTTACTGTAATGTTTGCCATCTGAACGATAAATTTAACAACGGAACGAGGAGTAAAGAATTGTCCTAAATCTTTACCTCTTACGGTAGCACTTAGAAATGTTTCAAACATTCTACCATTTAAATCTTCATCAATACCGAATAAATCAAGATGTTCTAATAACCTAACTACCTCTTTAATCGTGGATGGTTTAAGGTTAATCTCTTCATCTTTCTCAAAAATCCTTTTCTTTTCTTTTCTTTTTATATCATCTTCCATAAGATTTCTTAAATTTTTAAATAATATACTATTAAAAGGATTGGTTTCCCATCTTTCTTGTTCTTCTATCCAATTAACAGTAAAAAGAAAATCCTTTGAATCTGGTTCTTTCCCATTTCTGATTAACTTATGTATCTCTCTGTCATAATACAGTTTTACAAAAAATATTTTTGAGAACTCAAAAAAAGCTTCTGTTGGTTTTATTTTTTCTTTTTTCCATATAAGATTATGACAAGCTTTGAATATGCCTTCTAATTCCCTAGTTTTTGGTTTAATAAATTCAAATTTTTCTTTATACTTGATTCTATCTTTGAAGTTTTCCTTTAACTTTCCATAAGAATATTTTTTTATCAATTCTTTATATTTTGAATTATTTTTTCTGAAATCACTGAAATTAAGTGTTAACAGAGCTTTATCAGTATCATAATGCTTCAGAATAAATTTAATGCCGTTTGTTCCTATACAATATTGTTCCGGCTTAGGTTCCTTTAACTTTCTTCTTAGAATAGAATTATATTGCTGAGCATCTTCTACTCCCTCCTCCGCTGGTTTTTTTGGATGTTTTGCGTCTATGAGAATAATAGGTTTCTTATGTCCTTTATCTAAATAAATTATATAATCTGGGGCATAACTTTTTTTTCTACTACCTTTGTATATTTGATAATGAGGTAAATTTTTTTTAGTTTCTATATAAGCATCCTTATATCCTAACTTACCTAATAATCTAATAATGAAGAATTGTTCTACTGAACTTTCATTAGTTAAATCTTTGCTGTCACAAAAAATGTTTTTCATATAATATAAATTAGGATTATCTGATTTATCAATATTACTGTCTACCCTCTAGTAGCAAATACTCTGTAAGATTTTATATTATATTTCTTATAATTATCTTTAGTAATTCATCCTTGGGGGTATGATATAATGTATAAGGAGTTATATAATTACTACAAATAAAACATTTTTTAAATTTCATAAAGACAATATTATCTTTAAGTAAATCAATTAGAATAACTCCTCATGGTGGTAAGTTTATAATTAATATATATAGATAAAGGAGTGGTTTTGTTTTTTTCAAATAGGAGATGATGATAGATGTTGTCCAACGAACTTCCAGAATATAGCACAAGAATAATAGAAGAAATAGAATGCCCATTTTGTAATAAAGGAAAAATAAAAGTACTGTACAAACCTTCAATGATTAGATTTACAGCATCTAGTTCTGCTTCAGTTGGAACAAAAAGAAAAGCTTTCAGAACTCAAGAAAAATACGAAGTTCTTGTAAATAAATGTCCAAACTGTGGTAAAACCAAAAAAGAGATAGAAAAAAGATTAAAAGAAGGAAAACCTATTCCACATAAAGAATTAATCAGAAGGATAAAAGAAGCTGGTTTACCTTTGAAAATTAAAGGATAAATAATTTAGATAAAAAAATAATTATATGATAAAAACGATTAAAGTCGATGAATTAGTTAAAGAATCTGAAGAATTTAAAATAAAATTTGAAAAATTATATAAAAATATTTGGGATCAACATTCTAGTTTTTTAGATTTATATCCATTTAGAGCAAATCCTAGAGAAATAAATAAACTGACCCCTGATACAATTTATAATCCTGGAAAGGAATATTTTTTGTTGTGGATAGAATTCAAATTAAAAGAGCTAGGACGTATAGCTGTTGGTAGTGCTCTTTATGCTAAAAATGCAAGAAAGGAGGTTGAAACTTTAAAGGGGCTTTTAAAAGTATTAGTAGATAATTCAAAAAGCATTTCTGAAAAAATAGACGCCCCGTGGGAAAAGATAAAATATTGGGGTGGGGATAAACTTATTGTTAAAAAAATTCTTTTTTGTTATTATCCAGATAAAATTATACCAATTTTAAAAAATAGTCATTTAGAATATTTCTGCAGGATTTTGGGTATAAAGTTTCAAAAGAATGAAATGGAAGATAAAACGGTTGGACAAAAATTTGAATTGTTAAACAGCCTACTAATGGAATTTAAGAAAAATTCTTATTTTAAAGATTGGGACAATGCGCTCTTTATGAGGTTCTTATATGAAAGTTATCCTCCGCATGGAAAAAAAATAGAAGAGACCCCAAGAGAATATGCAAATAACTTAATGTTTTTTATAAGTAAATATAAAGAGGCGGAGATAGATTCCTGTATTTCAAACGGTCACTATCTGGAAGCTATAGGAACTTTACATATACAAATATCAGAACAATTAAGATTACTAATGATAAAGAGAATAAAGGGATTAGAATCAATACCAATAGATTACAATGATAGGCGATTTAAAAAAGTTATAAAGACTATCAAATGGATGAAAGATAGTGAACTATATGATTTTGCTTTTATATTCAAAAGGATAGATGAAATTCAATATAATAAATTAAAACAATTGAATGCATTAAGAAATGATTTTTCTCATAGTTTTAAAGAAAGAAAAAAATATTCTGAAAAACAAATAAAAACAATTATAAACAAATCAAAGGGTGTTGAAAAACATTTAGCAAATCTTGTTAGAGAAGCGAATGTTTCTGGGGAAATTATATTCTAAGAGCTTTGAAGTTGGAAGATGTTAAGAAAACAGTTTATTTAAATTTCTAATTTCTAATTTCTAATAAGTGAGAAAAATGCCAACTTGTCCAGTATGTGGTTATTCAATGCATCCAGCTGGCGCAATCAGACCTGGACGCAGAAGAAGACTTGTCACAGTTTATATGTGTCGTAGATGTGGCTATAGGGCATTGAGGTAATTTTATGAATAAGATAATTAAAAACGCTTTGAAATCAAAGGGTTATGAATTTGTTGGAGAGTCTGAAACAAGAAAAATTACAAAAAAAATTGAAAAAAGTATAACTTCACAACAACTTTTTAAATTATTTTTTAAGAAGCCAATAATTAGAATAGTAAGTCATTACACAATTGGAAGAGGTCTAACTTCTCTTTTTACAATAACTCAAGATATTGGAAAAATAAATTTACAAGAATTCCTTAAAAGCTCACCAATTAAAAAAGTGATTTGTGATGAATGCGAACACAAAATGTATTCGTTACCAAACAATATAAAAAAAGGAGTATCAGAACGTAAAATTTGTCCTAGATGTCATAAAAAAAATACTGGAAAACTAATAGATGATTGGGAAATAGGAGTGCTAGAGGTAATAGAGTGTCTCGACGAATTGATAAATATAAACTTATTAAAAAAGAGATTATTAAAGAGTTGCCCACAATGTTTTAGTATTAAAGATATCGACTTGATAAATTATACTAATTTAAAAAAGATACCTTTAGATAATCTTAAACAATCCTTGTTTTGCAGTAAATGTAAAAATATGTCTGAGATTATATGGGCTTATATCTCTGATAAACAAATGATAGATTTTTGGAGTTCGGGTGCTTGGTTAGAATGGTATATAAAAACTATGTTAAAAAGTAAACTTAATATCAACTCTGAACAAGGAGTATTTGTTTTAAATAAACGTAATAAGAATAGAGTTGAAGTAGATAATTTATTTGTTAAAAAGAAAAAAATTTTTTCAATAGAATGCAAAGCTTTATCTTTAGATAAGAGAGCCGGTGAAGAAGTTAATGATATAATAAAATTATTTCCATTTTCTGATGTGATAATTTTTATAACTACATCTAGAATTAGAGAAGATGTTAAAGAAAGATATAGAGATGTTACTGAAGGTAATCTGATATTTATTGAAGGAAAAGAAATAGAAGATTTACCCAAAATTCTAAAAGCATATTTTTAAAAATGAGTTTCAAACTAAGTTTTTTTGTGAGAGTAACGAAACTTCTCGATCTTCATTTTTCCTAAGTAATTTTCCACGAACTCTCACATTTGACGCGTGGGTTCAACTCTATTTTTGATGTCTATCATATATTTTATAGCATATATATTACAATTATACTAACATAAAATACATATCATAACCTATTTACTATCCTATATCTATAACATAATATATATGATAAAACTATAATTCTAAAATATATAGAACAACAAATAAATCACAACAAATATCTCACAATACAATTACCCTACCTAAATGGGCTTTATTTGGC
>CAYFUJ010000013.1:0-2691 GCA_964346485.1 Candidatus Woesearchaeota archaeon | reverse complement strand
GAAACTCGTCAATCCTGAAGAAGAAATGGAGGAAGAAGAGGGTGAGGAAGAAGGTGAAGAGGAATAATTCTGATTTTTTAACATTAACTTTATATAGTAAAAATATTTTTTTTGTTAATGGTCGTGATAAAAAGAGTTTTTGCAAAATCTATTCTTGATTCACGTAGAGAAAAGACGATATTTGTTTCTATTTATACAAATGCAGGAAAATTTTCTGCCAGTTCTCCAATAGGAAAATCGACGGGAAAACACGAGGCAAAACCCTACAGAAAAAATCTTGAAAAAGATATAGAGGCCCTGAGAAAATTTCGGGATTATTTTTCTGATGAAATTATAGATGATTTTTTTGATCTTAGAAGAGTAGAAGATATAGTTGAAGGGCATGTCGGAGCGAATACACTCTTTGCACTTGAGTCTGCTGTTTTGAAAGCTCTTGCAAAAGAAAAAAGAAAACAGATATGGCAGTTGATTAATCCTGAATTATCAAAAAGAAAGAGAAAATTTCCAAGATTGGTAGGAAACTGTGTTGGCGGAGGAAAACATTCTAAGGGAAAAAAGCCTGATTTCCAGGAATTTCTGTTGATACCAAAAACAAATTCTGTTAAAGATGCATTTGAAATGAATAAAAAAGCAAAAAAGGAAATATCTTATTTCTTAAAAGAAAAGGATGAAAAATTTGAAGGCAAAAAAAATTCTGAAGATGCGTGGGAAACTTCCCTCAATGAAAAAGAGGTTCTTGATATTTTAAAAAATCTGAAAATCCCAATTGGTCTTGATATTGCTGCTTCGAGTTTTTCCAAGAGAAAAAAATATTATTACCAAAACCCACTTCTTCAGAGAACAAAGGAAGAACAGTTTTCTTATATTTCAAATCTTATAAGAAATTTCGGGTTGTTCTATATAGAGGATGCTTTCGACGAAGAAGATTTTGAAAGTTTTGCAAAACTTCTGAAAAAATTTCCGGACGCCTTGATTGTCGGGGATGATTTAACAACCACGAATTATAAGAGACTGGAAAAAGCAATCGAAATGAAAAGCATCAATGCCATTATAGTCAAGCCTAATCAAAACGGTTCTCTGCTTAAAGTTGCAAAAATCTGTGAACTTGCAAAAAAGAAAAATATAAAGATTGTATTTTCACACAGGAGCGGAGAAACAGAAGAGGATATTCTTGCTGACCTAACTTTCGGCTTCCAGGCTGATTTTCTCAAGGCAGGAACCACAGGAAAAGAAAGAGAATGTAAAATCAGAAGACTAATTCAGATTCAGAAGAGGTTGAGATGATAGAACTATGTTAGATATATTGAAACATATAAATTCTTAAAAAAGAGTTTTGCAGTAATATTATATGGATAATTTAGTAACAATAATAATAAAAAAACTTGATAAAAAACAGGCAGAAATAACTAAAGAGTTTGATAATATTATTCATATAGAAAGGCGTGGTATAAATAAATATTATAGAATTCTAGGGAATAGAGAAGATATAAATAATGAATGGTTAGAAGAAACTATTAAAAGTTTTTATGACACCCATTTACATGTTCCAAATATGATAAAACTAACTTATTACAAAAAGAGTTAACGAAACTCTTAAAAACTAATTCTGCTGGTAATTCTTATGGTTGATATTATTGAAGAAATAGAAGAAAATGTCAAAGAAGGCAGGGAAAAAATAGAGGAAGTTTTAGAAAAAGGAGAAAAAGCTGTAAAGAAAATTGTGGAAGAGGTAGAGGAAAAACTCGTGACTAAACCAAAGAAAAAATCAAAAAAATCTATTTCTAAGAAAACAAAAAAAACTGATAAAAAGGTTAAAAAGAAGAAAAAAGAAAAGCCTAAGGAAGATTTGAAGAAAAAGAAAAAAGAACTTCTAAAGAAAGCTAAGAAACTCAAGGAAAAACTTGAAAAGCCGGTAACAGAAGAGCTTAAGGAAAAAGTCAAGATAAAGAAAAAAGAAATGCTTCTTCCTCTTGAGGAATATATCAAGGCAGGAATTTATCTCGGGACAAGGGTTGTTACACCCAATATGAAACCTTTTGTCTACAGAAGAAGGGCTGATGGCCTGGCGATTTTTAATACAGACTTAATTGATGAAAAAATCAGGGAAGGAATAGAATATCTTTCCAAATTTGCTCCTGAAGACGTGATTCTCGTCTGCAAAAGAGAGGCTGGCTGGAAGGCTGCAGAAAAATTTGGGGAAATTACAGGAATAAGGGTTTTCACCAGGAAATATCCTGCAGGAGTTCTTACAAACAAACAGCTGCCTGATTTTTTTGAAAATGAGCTGACGATAATAACAGATTCCTGGGTCGATAAAAACGCGCTGAATGATACGCTCAAGGTTCGTAAAAAAGTTCTGATGATTTGCGACACGAATAATTTTTCAAAAGGAGCTGACCAGATTATTTTGGGAAACAACAAAAGCCCAAAAAGTCTCGGGCTTATCTTTTATCTTTTGGCTCGCGGATATTGCAAAGCACGAAAAATCAAGGCAGATATTCCTGATTTGGAATGGTGGACAGGAGAAGAATCAGAAGAAGAAATCGAAAAAGAAGAAATTCTGGCAGAACCTGGTATAGAGTTTGAGGTTTAAACCTTAAAAAACAACCAGCTTTTCTCTGGCTTGCTTCCGTAAGAAGTTTTGACAAGGACAAAATTTCCCTTTAGTTTTTTTCCGTAAAGAACAAATTC
>CAYFUJ010000012.1:0-13061 GCA_964346485.1 Candidatus Woesearchaeota archaeon | reverse complement strand
AAAAGAAAGGATTTGCAATCATAAAACTCGGAAAACCAGTCAAATATATCGGTGTCAAGCCTCATTTAATTCTTGAAAAATTACTTGAGGTTATGGGAGAAAAGCAGAGCCAGAGCATTCTATATACATCTCTTGAAAGATGGACTACTGAAGAAGTTAAAGGTAAATGCATACTTACTCCTGTTAATGACGGCATTGATGTAGATTTATACATTTTTAGAACAGATTTTCATTATGTTGATGGGACAATTGCTGCTGACAAAGAAGCAAGGTGTTCAGGAAAAGAGGAAATAAGAGAAGTGAAAAAATTTCACCGAAAAGGCAAAATCCCTTATTCTGAATTAGGAGAAAAAATAAAATGCTGGTAAAACAAGAGCTCATAAGCAAAATAAAGGATTATTTTAATCTGAATATTTATGAGACAAAAGTCTGGTTAGCTTTGCTTGCGAAAGGAGTGGCTTCTGCAGGAGAAATTGCTGCAATTTCCAGAGTTCCTAGATCAAGAACCTATGACGTTCTTGAAAGCCTTGAAAAGAAAGGATTTGCAATCATAAAACTCGGAAAACCAGTCAAATATATCGGTGTCAAGCCTCATTTAATTCTTGAAAAACTGAAGAACAATGTAAGGAGCGATGCAGAAGAAAAGATAATAGGCCTTGTAAATTTAAAAGAGACAGAGGAATTTGCAAAACTCGAAAAGCTTTACAAAGAAGGAATAAGCCCGATTAAAAAAGAAGATTATTCTGCAGCCCTCAAGGGAAAATCAAACATAGCAAACTACCTGAGAGAAATTCTCCAGAACGCTTCCAAAGAAGTAATAATCTGCACAAGTGCAGAAGATGTAAACTCTAAATTAAAACTTTTCCAGCAAACTATTGAAAGCCTTGACAAGGAGAATATAAAGATAAGAATCGCATTGTCTGGAGATGAAAGAATAATCAAAAAGATAAGCGAAATCCTTAAACTCAAGATAAAACAAATAGATATCGATGCAAAATTCTTCATAATTGACAGAAGAGAGATACTTTTCTATATTTCCAAAGACAAGAACCAGGATGACGTTGCTGTCTGGATTAATTCTGAATTCTTTGCCCAGGCTTTTGCAACACTTTTCGACAAGGCTGTTGGAGGAGAAGGAAAATGAAAAAAATAGTAAAAAATTTATATGCATTGGGATTAATAGTTATTATTAGTGCTTGTGGAGGAAATAATGTACAAAAACCTACTTCTTTTGAAGTGAGAAAAGAAAATTTTCCTTTTGCAGAGGGATATGATGTTCAATTAACTTATAGAAAAATGCTAGATTCTCTAACTCTTACTCCTATACCTGGACAACATGATGCATATGTTCTTAGAGTAGGGACATTTAATAAGGATTCTGACGCATTTGATCCCTCAGGATTAATTTTAGCATATGATATCGATAGAGATATTAGACCAGATCATATTCAATTAATAGGTGTTCCAAGAGGAAGTGCTTTGGAACAACTTGCTAATGCTAAAAGATTAAGCGAAATTGAAAAAAATTTACTTGATGAAGTAGAGACTAAAGAACCCGCAAACCAGAAATAGCCATATCTTTGATTTTTCTTGCGTGTTTCTTTTTCCAGTTCTGTAAAAATCGTTTTAATGCAAACCTGAGCTTTTGTCTTGCATAGAGCCGCTTGTTTTTGACAAATGTTTTTTTGTATTTTTTCCTGAATTTTTTCATGTGCTCTTTCTGAGATACTAGGGGTCCTGTGATTAAGAGCTCTGGTTTTCTCTTGACTGTGAAAAAATATTTTGCTGACTTTCTTCCATTATATTCAAAGCCTTTATTTTTTATCTCAAAATATCTTTTAATCTCGTGAGAGAGATGATTATAAAACTTGAGCAGCTTGCTTCCTGCAATAACCCCTTCTTGCTTTTTAGTTCTCGCTTCTAATAAGATAAATTCATAGCCTTTTCTTTTTGCATCTCTTTTCACTTTTTCAAAATCAATTTTTTCTATTTCAAACGCCTTCATTGTTGGATTTTTCAGAAAATTTCTGCAGGCTTTCTGGAACTTCCTGAATGTGGCTTCAGAAAGCGCTGCCAAAGCATTTCTCTGCTTGTATGTCGGATCAATAAGAACAATTGGAGAGTCGAGTTTTGCAGCATTGATATCCATTAAAATCTGCCGCTTGCCCTTGTGAAGTTTTTCAATATCTATAATTTCCTGTTCTTTAATTTTTGTCATTGCCCGAAGGAATTTAAGGAAACTTTTATAATAATAAATGAGAAGCTCTAATGCATAACCAGAAAAACCATTTATATAGGATTCAGCGCCGTAGCAGTCGTTTCCATAGCAGAAAGCTTTTGCTAAGCGAATGTCGTCGAGAATTTTCTTTGATTTAATCTTTCTTTTTATGTATCTCACGTGAGAATAAGAAAGATCTGTTATATTTTCTGCCTCTTTTGGAGTTTTTATTTTTTTAACTGGAATAATTTCAAAGAAAAGGTCTTTAGATGTTTTTATTCTGAAATAATCTCGAGAGCCACGAATCAGAGATACATTTTTTCTATTTCTCAGGATTTTTTTTGTTAGGTCTGAGATATTCTTGTGTTTTTTGTCAAAGCGAAGAAAAATATCAATGTCATATTTGTCTTTTCTTATCACAGTATCCTTTGCAAAACTTCCTCCGACAAAAATCTCTGCATTTATTTTCTGAACCTTAATCTTTTTCCTGATTTTTTCAATAAAATTCTTGAGAGAATTTTCAATATTCTGAAGCTCTTCTTTAGAAGGCTCCACTCTTTCCAAAACCTCTTTTAATATAGAATTCATATTCTTGGTCATATCCAATCTAACATAAGAATATTTATAAGTTTATTGCGGGGTTTGATTATTAAAATTTATTTTATCCTAGAATAAGCAAGTTTTATTTCTTTTTCAATTTTTCCAACTAAAGATCCATCAACCCTTTCATTAAATTCTATTAGATATTCATCATTAAGAAATCTACTTACTAAAATATCTGGGTTTTGTGTAGGATCTTTGGCTATAGTATCTTTATGAAATATTATGATAGTTCTTTCTGTTCCTTTGTGATCTCCAGGACTTCTCTGTTTTATTGCTATTTCTTTAGAGAATCCTGCAAGATAAGCTAATGTAACTGCTACATGATAATCATCGGTTCCTTTTATTCTTATTCTGTTTGATGTATATTCCATATTGATATTTAAATTGAAAGTTTATAAGAATTATTGTATTAAAGCATATTTATTTCTTCTCATCAGGCTTTCTTATTTCTTTTAAATCTTTTATTTGTGTCTTCAGTGTTGAAGCTAAATCGATTATGTATTTTCCTTCCTCTAATTTATAGATCAAGGGTCTGTCTTTTTTGAAAAGTTTTACAATATCGAGTTCGAATTTTCCTTCCCCAGTAACTCTTATAGATTCTATGTCCAATATAACAGGTGCAGCTGCGTCAGTAATTCCAACCATTTCTCTTATGTCTTTCTCAACCTGCTTTTTCTGCTCTACAGGAATATTGATAATCTTTTCCTTCACTTCTTTCATTTGGTCCTCTCTGATATAAAAGAAAAAATGGCTACCACATTCTTTGCATCCGTCAAGCAACTCTCTGCTGCCTGGAGGAATAATTCTCGAGCATCTGACGCATTGATGTGGCATAAAGAAAGAAAAAGTTTAGGATTAATAAATTTAACTACCTTTTCAACAATAATTCAATCTTCTTGGGATTTCTTTTTATTTCTTTGATTATTGTTGCAGGACCTATGATTGTCACAGCTCCGAGATCTCCACCGACAAGAGCATTTGCAATATTGCTTCGAAATCTTCCGAAGAACCCGCTTTTGTTGTTTCCAGAGATAACTGCTAGCTCTATTCCCTTGAAATTTTTCACATGCCCGACCATAGCCATTGTATCCTCGATAAGCCTTGTTTCTTCCTCAGGATCAAGTCTGCCCTGAAGTATGAGAATATTATTTCCCAGAACAATATTGAGTATTTTCCGAATTCTCGCAGAGGTATCAATGCCTCTTATTTCTGTATGAGGCAAAAACCTGATAGTAAACCCCTTGATTTTTCCAAGACCCTTGCCTGTTTTTTTCTTTTTCACCATCTTTTCTATTATATATTATGTAAAATATACTTTTTAACTCTTACTTTGCCTTTTTTGCAAGTTTAAATATTGACTCGTAAAACTCTTCCATATTTTTTCCCTTTTTTGCACTTATTCCGACAACGTCATATTCCGGAAATGCAGATTCTACCCTTTTTGCATTGGCCCTTTTCAAGTCAATTTTGTTTGCAACTATCAAAACAGGAATTTTTCTTGCGACGAGGTTTCCAATTATTGTTATATTGACTTGATTATAAGGATTCTGGACAGCATCCAGAACAATTACGACAACATCCATATCATCCAGCCATTTTATAGACTCGACAACTCCTTGTGTTGCTTCTTTAGCCCGAAGTTTAGCCTCTTTTTTCTTCAGTTTGAATTTCATAAAATCTTCGTAATCAATTTTTGTAGCAATTCCAGGAGTATCTATTATCTTAAAGGTCATTTTTTTCTCTTTATAACTTATCTCAACTTTTTCTCTGAATTGGATAGTTCTTGTTTCATGAGGAATTTTGCTTACCTTTCCTATCTCCTTTCCTGTAAAATCCTTGCAAATTCTGTTAGCCAGACTGGTTTTTCCTGCATTCGGCGGTCCGTAAAACCCGATTTTCAGTTCTTTTTTCTGCCGAAATATATTAAAAAAAATTCTCTTAAAAAAACGCCCTAATATGTTCGCCATATGATAGATTTTATTGAACAGGCTTATTAAATTTTTGTGTGATTTTTTACTATAAAGTTCGCCTCTTCCCTTGTTTTTGGTGAGAATTCTCTTTTTTCACTTTTTTCATCAGATGCACCAAAGGAAGTTCAACTAGTCCTGTCCTCTTTCCTTCATACTTTCTCATGACATATCTCATCTGCTCTGAACTCCAACCAGCTTTTTTAAGATTCTTTATAATTTCCTTGTTGCTCAATCCCCTCTTTTTTGAATTATTCACGTATGTAACAATATTATAAAGATCGTTTCTGTTTTTGAACAGATAACTTTCATATTTTTTCTTATACCAGTAATAGATTATTACATAGGCTATAATTCCTGCAACCACCAGAAAAACCAGGCTTAAAATAAAGATGGTTACTCTTTTCCTTTTTTCCTCTTCAGAAGGAATCGCAGGCCCGGTGACAACGAGTTTGTCAATTGGTGGCGCAACAAATGCAGGAAGATTATCAAAATCAATCTCTCCTGTAGTATAAAAATTGAGTCCTGAAACATCTCTTAAATTCACATAATAGAAGTCGCCACTTTCTTCTACATTTGTATTAAAACCAATACCCTGGAGTTTCGGAACAATCAGATAATAATCATGAACTATGTCTTTTTTCTCATCCACTTTTATTTCAAAAATATTAACCACTGGCTTTATCTCTGAGTCATACCTGTCCAAACTATACTCTCCGGAAAATTCAGCGAAATTAACTCTCAGATCTATATTTTCCTGCTGCCATGCTAGAACTGCATTTTTGTAATTTTCAATTTTTCTCGACTCATACATTCCACCACCGATAGTCTCAACGACATCCATATCGATATACTCTTTTTCAGGAAAGAATAAGAAAGAACTTGCCTCTTTTGTTTTGAATATATTTTCAGGGAGCTTTATTTCAACGAGAGCTCCAACTATTGCCATATATTCAGATTCATTTGTTGCTTTTTCGTATCTCTGCTCAAGTATTTCCAGTTCAGAACTTATATTTTGTATTCTTAAAACAGAATTAAGGCTCGTCTGCTGGAATAAACCCTGTTTCTGAATGTCTGTTTTCAGATTCTGAATATCTGAATTCATTTTATTCAGGATGCTCTGTATTAAATCTTTAGGAGAACTTACATTAATTTCAAATATTCTTGAAGAACTAAAACCTCTGGCATCTGTTACAGTTATTTTTAAATTATAAGTGCCGGTTCTAGAATAAATATGGATAACCTTATTTATAGAAGTCGTTATGGTGCTATTGTCTCCGAAGTCCCACTCACAACTACTTATATTTGCATTTTTGCCTTCAACTATAAATGTTTCAGGGAATCCGGCAGCTGTTAATCTGGGCTTCAATGATTTTATTATAGGAACGTCCTTTACTTCTATTTCTTCTGAAAAGATTTCCTGGTTGTTTAATTTTAGGGAAAAATCATAAGTGTCAAGATCAGAAGGAACTGAAAATCCTGCTTTGTCAATGAAAAACCTTTGATAATCAGAACTTATCTTTGGGAAATCCTCTATTAAGTCATAGATGTTTTTTGTGGTAGTGTAAATTCCTGCTCTATAAGATAGACTTATGTCTGAAACTTCTATTTCTTGACCATCTACACCAGATATAAATCGAATAGGAATGACGCATTCATCAGAGCAATCCCCGCCGTATTTCTCGTCAATATAACTGATAATTTTATCTTCTATCTTATCATTATTAACAGAATTAGATATTTCTGTATTATTCAGGATAAAATTCCCTATTGCATCATATAGAGATGTCTGCGCAAAAATTTCAAAATCAAAAGCATATTCACCTTTGAAAGGTCCTGTAAAACCACACGGATTATTCACTTCACATCTCACGCTATATTTGTTATTGTCTTCTGTATTTTTTGTTTCTATGCATACAAAAAAATCCTGGGTCTGACTCGTTTTTAAATCAGAAATAACGCAGCTTATTTCCCCGGAGCCAGATATATTCTGGGTACAATATTCATCATTAATAGATATTTTAAAATTAACATTTCCTCCAGATATTTCCTGAAGCTCAGCCCCTATCCTGACCTGCGGGAAGGCAGGCAGAAAAATTTCCTGGCAGTATTCTATCGTTGTTATTTCTGCTGTTCCTTCTACATCATCCTCATCAAAACAGCCATAATTTTTTTCATTATACTGTTGATGCGGTTTATGCGCCCTCCAGTCAGTTTCATTGTCGTCTAATATATCTATAATGAGCTGGGGAGTGGAAGAAGAAGAAGCATTGCTGTTTATCTCCATTGAAAAAGAAGAAATTTCTGTTACCTGCTGAGAACTGGAAATTTTCAAACCTAAGGTTTTTGATTCGTTTGAGTTTAAAATAAAACTCTTTGAGCCTGCCCCGTTAATCGTAGAGTAATCTTTTCCGCAATCCAGCGGAAGACAAGAATGCTCATAAGCAGGATTTTTTTCGAGCAATTCCTCAAGGCCCACCGAATTTCCTTCAGAACCATCAAAAAAAGAAGAAAAGACAGAATCTGTTGGCTCTTCATCAAAGCTGATATTTATCCAGCCACTGACGTTAAATGAGGGGCCGTATATTTTTTCTATGGAATGACTCGGGTTTCCTTCCTGAAAACCTGCAAAAATCAGCGAGGCAAAAGCAACTGTAAAAAATAACACAAATCCAAATATCATAATTTTCTTATGCTCTTTTTTTAAACCAAACCCCATAATTCTCACCCTCTTTTTCTTTATTAAAAAGACAAAATAACTTTATAAATTTGTTTGTGAAAGAAGCTTTAGAATTACTTGAATTGTAATTTCTTCTTTTTTGATAGAATTATTGCTGTATATATCAGTGCTATTATGATTAGTGTTGCAACAAAGCTATAAATATTAAAGAAAGGAAGCGGAATCTGTGCAGGGCATTCTAAAGAATCTGTTAGTCCGTCGTCCTTATCACATTTGGTTTTAAGTGCTAGATTTTCTGACTGATTCTGGCATGCGGCATCACATCCAGCATCCCACACCCATGTAGTATTCCACGTAAAAGTTAAAAATCCATCATCATCACAAGTATCGTCTGTGAATTGTGTGTAAATACATGTTCCTACTTCAGCTGCTCCTCCTGGCTCGATACAATCTGAAGTATCAAACTGACAATCCCCTCCACAATCCAATGTTCCTCCAATAAAGTCATCAAAATCTTCACAACCAGTTATGGGTCCCCATGTACTATTTCCGTCACATGTTTCACCAGGATTTATTTCACTATCTCCACAATAACCACCATCAACTCCCCCTGTACAAAGACTAGTATTAAATTGGCAATTATCACAAGACAAACTACCTCCAGTAAAGATATCAAAATTACTACAACCACTTATATTTCCCCAATTATTAATTCCCTCACACTGCTCACCAGAATCTATTGTGCCATCTCCACAATAACCACTATCACCTCCGCTCCAGCTGCCCTTACACTCGTTATCTTTCCAAACACATTCACAGGTTATTCCAGGGTCATCACAATCTATACCTGGAACACTATTCTGAATATTAATTTCACAGATATTAGAATTACAATCATTCTCATCAATATAATCATTACAAATCACAGGCTCTGGGTCATAAGGACATTCAGAAATAACGAGAAGATCTGGCTCACTGCTGGTCACAGTTTCACCCGGATTAACAACTTCTGCAACAAAATAATATTTATTATCATGATAAGGACCCGCATTCCAAATTCCGCTCACACTATTGCTGCCAGCTTTGAAAACTTCATTAGTAGGATTTTCACATCCTTCAATATTATCACAAGATTCATCAGTTCCTGCCTTTTTCCTGAAAACTTCAAAAGAAAGTTCAATACCACTGCACCCCGTTCCATTAACTATTGCCTTAACATCTACTCCTTCCATAACTTCTTCATATTCCCATTCAGCAGATGTTAAGTCACATATTTCAGGCTTATCGACTACGCAACAAATTTTTGTATCATAATTCTGGCTTGCTCCTAAATCAGCATCTTCAATATGGGCATTTGTATATAATTGAGTTTCATCAGCAGATACATAAACCACTTCGATTTCATCAACTGCACAATTAAACCCTACATCAACACTGCTGCAATTTTTCAAACTGTCATAACATACATTATTATTATAATTTGGAGTTATATCCGGTGCTTCTATATGAGCATTTGCAGAAGAAGATAAACTAAGAACTTTATTATCTGCACCACAAGTTGTATCTCCTAAACCAAAATTACAGCATAAAACATTAGTAAAACCACTTTGTCCTGCTAATTCTCCATGAGCATTTGTCGAGTCAGAAACCTTCATTATAACATAACCGTTACTATTTGTACAATCAGCAGAACTTGCTTCAACCCAACACATATCTTGAGCAGAAACAATATTGATTAATAATACTATTAAAAATAAAAATCCAATTATTATTTTTTTTGACATTTTAATTTATCTGCAGCAAATTTGTCCTGATACTGGTGGCTGATCAGAGGGTGTTACCTGCCTTACTATCTTGATTCCTGTTTGAGGACAGTTTCCTTGTGCATCAGGAAATTCCCAGTTTCCTCCTAAGCCTGTTATACATGTCTGGTCTGTTGCTCCTTGTTGAGCTTCGCAAGATATTGAAGGACATGTCTCAACATTATACTCTGCATACGGGGGGTTTGTTGAAAGCTCATCACATGTTGCTGTTAACTCATTATTTACAGTTCTTTCAACAAAGCAGAATGCTGTTCTCTGGTTATTATCACATGCAAATTTGCACTGAACATCAATAGGATTTGGTTCTGGTTCTTTTTGTTCTAAAATTAAAACAACTGCTATAATAGCTATTATAAGAATAATTACGATAGCCCAGACAAGTTTTTTAGCCATCCTCTTTTAACCTAATTTTCTTAAATATATTAATAAAAACTATTTTATAAATATTCTTATATAGAAAACATAGACTTGATAAATGAGATTACCTGTCTTATAATATTTGATAAAGAAGTTAGGATATTCTTTTTATTTTCATTTGATTGCAGATATATTGTGTCATAAGGGATATCTGTATTACCATTATTATTAAAAGAATCAAAATTATCGCTAATCATATTATCTCTATGTGAACCTGATCGTCTACTTGTAGAGCTTTCTTCATTTTTTTGATTTCCTGTAAAATCATTATCATCTTCATCACCTTCGGGCTCAAAATAATCCTCATTAAAAGTTCCAGTTATATAGCTCTCTCCATAAAATCCAAGTCCGAGAACAGATTCCAATCTCAACCAATTTTCCATTCCTATGCCGTGCTGATAAGTATCTTCATGAATTGCCTTGGCAAGTTTCATGTCTGCAAAACGAGGAGTAATTGGAACACCAGGAACAGCAACAGCCCCCATAATTGACTGTGTACTATTGAAAATTTGTGTGTGTCCATACATTCCAGCAACATGAAAAATCTCATGAGCAGGTGCACGACCTGATCCAGAAAAGTTTCCTTCAGAATTTGTAATAAGGTTAACTACTGCAATATCAATATACCCGTCTCTATCACGATCATGAGCAATAGCATTATTAGATATACTAGGATAAATAATAATTCTTCCATGATCTTTTGGTTCTTCAATTGTCCAATTATCTTCAATTTTTACTTGTAGTGTGTTGTTTATTTTCCCATCAAATCCTGAGCCAATATCACTTGAGTTTAAGATTCTATTTTTTAATTCATAAGCAGTAGTTTGACTAATTGGAAATACTTCTGGTTCATAAGGATTCTGTTTTGAAATAATTACTTCATTAAAAAGAGATGAAGAATTAGGATTTTCTCCAAAATTCCACTTGAATATCCATGGATTTACATCTTCAGGAGGATCATCTTCTTTTGTTAAAACTTCCTGTGCATGTCTTTTGAAGTCTTCAACACTTATCCCATTTTCATCTAATCCAGCATAAGGCACAGCCCTAACTAGAATATCTATATTGTCATCGCTGTCAAACGTGATTGTTCTTACATAACCTGTATAATTTTCTGCTGTTCCGATTCTCGCCTGCAGAACAATTTCATCTAAATCTGATGCTCTTTCATTTATTTGGAAACTGAATGTTCCGTCGACAATTGTCTCAATTTTTCCTAAACTTTTATTGATTATACTTCCTTCTTCGTCATTTATTTTATCAATTTCAAGAGGAATGTGATCACTTGAATTGTCAGGATTTATATAATAAACACGAATTATTCCTTGTATTCCGCCATCATTTTCATTATTTTCTAAAATACCTGAAATATCAGGAAGATTATAGATATAGCCGCTAAGAATTGCGCTTCCTGTTACTCCTTGTCCAAATTCAAGTTCTATTGAATAATTTCCTATTTTATCTCTGTTTCCTGTAATTGTCAAAATATTTCCATTAAGATTTGCAGTTGTTTTGCCATTAAGAGAAACAGCAGAGAGATAAGCTACAGGCTCGTCTTCTGGATTTGTGTCTGTAGGATTAGGAAGTGTTATTTCTATCGAATTTTCTTCATCAAAATTAGCAGATACAGAACCCAAGTCAACTTCAGGAGCATAGTCTGGAATATTTATTTCCTCTGTCTCACTTAAATTATATCCAACAGCCTCTAGCACAAAACTATAATTCCCTTTTGTTTTGTTATGAATATTATAAAAATCAAAAGTTTCTGAATATGAAGGAGCATTGATATTTCTAGTTGCGATTGGGTTTGGGTCATAATCATTTGAACCAGGCGCTTTGTAATAAATATTTAATATTGCACTGTCTAATTCTGAAAGAGTTGCATAATAATCAGCATATATATAATTAACACGCTCAACTGTTTGCGTGAGAGAGGGATTTGGAACCCATATTACTGTAAGAACATAAGACTGAGTGTCAGTGTCTATTCCGTCTGAAACAACAACTTCGACATTGAAATCAGTATCTTGAATAACATCAGGAGCTGTTCCTGTAATTAAACCTGTTTCAAAATCTATTGAAAGCCATGAAGGAGCAGTTGAAAGTGAGTAAGTTAAATGATGATTGTCAGGATCTGTAGCTTCAACATCATAACTATAAAGTTCATTTTCTTCAACTTCTGTGACTGGAGTAGAAGTTATTTCAGGAGGATAATTAATAACATCTAGATAAAGGATATGGCTCATATCTCCATAATTATCAGAGCCAGATATTCTTACTTCATAATCTCCTGGTCTAGAATAAATAGCTTGGTTGACAGTGTATGTCTGAGAAAAAGTTTTTTGGTTGACTTCAGTATCTTCAAAAGTATGAATTAAATCATTATTAGAGTAATAAAATTTTATGCTTATTGTCATCGGCGGATATATTGTCCCGAAAAAAGCACTGAAATCTGCTGATTCACCATCTTCTATTGAAATTGATTGCGCCTGATTACTATCCCACTCTCCATATACAACAACAGCACTTACAGTATTGACTAAGAAGATTAAAAATATAGATAAAAATAAAATTTTTATTGCTTTCATTTAATTTTTAAATTTGCTTTTATGCCAGCATAAAAACCATCGCTTTCTAATACATTTTCTTTTGGAGATTTTTCATAACCAACAAAAGGACCTGCACTTATATTTTTAGTAAAATCGAAAATAAGACCGGCGTAGAATTTCAATGCAGATTCTTTTTTTAAAGAAGTAGAGGTTTTGTTTAAGGCAAGCTCAACTTCATTCCTTAATAATTTTTCTTCTATATTTCTGACGCCTTTCTTAAAACCTCCACCAATTCCAAGAACTAAAGATAATTTTTCTGAAAGGCCAGGATAAAATTCAGCAAATGCCCCAATATATGAGATTTTTTCGAGTTTTTCTTTACCTTCTAAATAAATATCTCCAACAACATTTTCTTTAATATCTTGCGAAATTTTATCAGAATACCAATCTCCCTCTAATCCAAAACCAATTTTTCCTACTTTTATACCAAGTCCTCCCCCATATGATTCATTGTTCCCAAATCCTTTCCTTGCTCCTAAAATGAGTGATATCGGAGCTTTTTCTTTTTGAGGAGAACGGGATTTCTGAGAACCATGCATAAATTTCGGCAAGAGAAGTGTAGAAAGTACTAAACCTATTGCTAATATTTTTTTACCAACTCCTTTTCTATTATGGGTCCTTTTTTCCATAAAAGTGTTACCACTATAGGATTTATATACTTTTCTATATAATGCTATAAGCTTTTATTCTCTGAGAAATCTGACGGTTTTTATTAGAATAGCTATGGGAAACAGAAAGATTAAT
>CAYFUJ010000011.1:0-4470 GCA_964346485.1 Candidatus Woesearchaeota archaeon | reverse complement strand
AAACTCAATATAAAGAAAGAGCATGACGAACTTCTCTGCTCCAAACCAAATTGCCCAATTTGCAAGAAGATTGCAGATGAGAAAATAAGATTGTATGAGCAGGAATTGGAGAAGTTTTTGGTGAGACATCCTGACATTTTGTAATTGATTCTCCTATAACATCTTTTAAACTATGGAGGTTCTCAGTGTGCCCTAATCTTGACATAAACAAATTTTTAGCTTTAACCAAGAATTCTTGAAGAATCTCTTCAGCAAATTATATTCAGATAATATCTAGATTATAATCAAAATATAATTTTCAATATTATCTTTTACATTTCATTTACATAATTCTTGCTCTTAATATGTTTATGAAGCTGAAGGTTACTGTTATTGGAAACAGTAGTGGATTAATTATTCCAAAACCCGCGATGGATTTGTTTCAAATAAACAGAGGCGATTTATATCAAGCAGAGTTCACCAAAAACAAAATAATTCTAAACAAATTGAAGTCAGAAAAAGCAAAAAAACCTAAAACTAGACTGACAGACAAAGAAATTGAAAAAATTGTAGGAGAGGTAAGGAAAGAGAAAGAATTAAAAAAAGAAGCTAAAGAATCCGTAGTTCTAAGAAAATGTGATTTTTGTGAAGAATATAGTGATGAAGTATATAATGTCTATAACGAATTACTTGGTATCAGAGGAGCATGTTGTAAGAGTTGTAAAGAGAAGTATGCTTGATTTAAAAATATTTTACTTATGCTTTTATTATTAATAATATATATAATATGCAACCATAAGTAAAATCCATTCTAATAGTTTAAATAAACAAATGAGACCATAAGTAAAATGATTAAACTTTATACAATATGCTAGGTCTTCCTTTGCCTCCCTTCTTAACAAATTCTGTCTTAACAACACCATTTTCTAACAAAACTCTTAATCTACTTGAGAATCTGTTTCTATCTCCACCAACTGTTTGGTATAATTTTTCAAAAGACTGTATTGGATTATATTTAAGAACTCCTATTATTCTCCCATCCATTTCATCTGGAGTTTTACCTTCCAACATGCGTATCAACTCCCCAGTTGTCATTATTTTAGTTTTGAAGGAAATTGGTTGGGCAGTTAAGAGATAACAAACCTTGTCTTTTCCATCTTTTGTTTTGAAACTTATATAGAATCGTTGTCTTTCGATTCCTTGTTCGATAGTATTTTCTCGCTTCATTCTCAGAAATTCCATAACTCTTTCATCCTTATATAAAACTCCCTCATATCCTGTTTTAACACCTTCCATATTGATTTTTTTCTCGCCCTCATACCAAATTTCAACTTCTTCTTTTAACCCTTCTGGGTTTTGTTCATAAGTACCTATAATAATAAGAACAGGAACATCTTGGAATTTGTTCAATCCCAAGAAGTTACCATAATGTTCAACTAAACAATTTTCCTCCACTTTCCATTCTTTTAGTTGCTCAAATAACTTTTCTTTAAACTCTTTTGGTAGGATTATTCCAATTGTAGAACTTCTATGCTTCTTTATGATTTTATGTAAAATGTACATGACTCTGTCCCAACATTTTTTAATTTTTAGAGAAGCTTTATAGTAGAAAGGACGAGAGATTTGATAAATATTTCTTTCAAAGTCTTCTACCCTTTCCTTAACTTCTAATTTTCTTCCCATCTTCTTACAAAACATTTCATATAATTTTTTAGGTGTGGTTGCGTCAAGAATCAGGATTGAGACATTAGGCAATGTTGGTAATTCTAGTCTTTTATATTTCAACAAACATAAAGGAATTCTGCTACCTTTATGATATACCAATTGATTAATAACTTTATAACCAAAATTTATGTCTTTATAATCTTCATATTTTGGATTTTCAATCATTTCTTTTACTAAGAATAAACTTTTGCTTACCATATCCCATAAATCTTTTACCCATTTATCTTCTTTATTATTTAGAATAAGTTTTGCCAATTTACCTCTATAAATTACTTCTGCCAATGACAAGTAACTTACTCCTTTCTTTGTTTTTCTTGTTAGGTTACTAATGATAAATTCTATAACATCTCCTGCAGTAAAAGCTGGAAAGTGACCAGAAATTCTTGCTTTTAAGGAATCACAAAAATTACTAATGAATTCTTTACCTTCCACATTCTCGCTTTTTATTATCATTTGTTCCAATGATTCAGCAATATAAATTAAAAGTTGAAATGTCTGCATAATTACTGGTGTCTGATTTTTGGAAATTTCATAAAGAAAATTACTAAACTTTTCTAGGTCTGATAAATATACTTCTTTTTCTTTTATGAAAATAGACAAGAAGCTCTCATCTATAATTAGCACCTTATACTCTGCCTTACTTTTTTTGAATGCTTTTCTAACAATGTCTGTTGATGTATACTGTAAGACACCAAACCAACTTTCTTTACCACTTTCGGCTCTTTTTCTTATTTCAAAATATGGACATTTCTTGCCTTCTCTTTTCAATTCTCTTTTATGTGTATTATAGAGAATTGATGGTGAAATGTAAAAATTTTTGAGTCTTTTTAAATTCAATTTCTTGCATAAATTTCTTTTTTTATGAATTTCTTCAAAACCTAACATGTGGAGAAAATCCTTACCTATTTCTTGTTTTATTTTCATTAATAATTCTTCAACTTGTTTATGTGTTGGACCCAAATATATGAAAAAAATATTATCCGTTTTTACTAATGTCTTGATGGTTGACCAAGTCTTGCCAGAACCTATGGGATATTTCAGTAATAATATAAGTAATTCTTGTAATTTGATGAATTTCATACTTATAGATTCCATTTCGAGCCATGATTTTTTCAATTGTTGCTCCCATGTCATAGTTATAGGTTCAGGTTCGATTGGTTCAATCTCTTCTTCCTCAATTTCTAATCTCTTTCTTCTCTCTTCCTCTTCTTTCATTGCTTCAAGATATTCTTCATCAATCATTAGAAACACCAGAAACAGTTGTAATAGAGCTTTGTAAAACCCAAAGAAATTTATTGTTCAAACATATAATTTTAATTTGAGAAAGCATTGCCGTTCACCTCCTTTTAGACCTTTTGCTTTCTCACCATACTTTTCACATTCTCTATAATTTTAAATATTGTAATATTATCGAACAAGCAAAATTTGAAGTATAATTTGTGATGCAATACCAAGTCAAGAGGACAAAACCGATTAAACACAAAAATAAAATTGCTAAAATTAATAAGACTATATCTACTTTTTTCATTTAATCCCCATTATGTAGCTCCCACTACTTCATAAAACCAGCGAGAACTTTTATTTGACTTTTTCTATTCTAACATAATCTCCTTCTTTAATATCACTGCTTCTTGGAATAGTTACCAATTTAACATTAATTGTTTTACTCATCCAAACTTTTCTTATTTCAAAATTTTTGCCCATTATTTAAAATTAATTAAACTATAAAAATAAAAAAGAATAGGTTTTCAAAACAAATTCTTAACTAACAGGAATTTTTTAAATAATTAAATAAACTATAAAGGAAAAACATATTTGTTTAAATAATGCCAGTTTTTAAAATAAATAATATAAGTATTTTATATTTAGAAAGTAGTCAAATATGAAAAAAAGAAAGAAATTAAAACAATTACATCCCAAAGCTAGGGAATTTAAAAAATATCTTAAATCCCATACTAACTTGTCTAAGCTGACTATCATAAATTACATATCCCAAATCAACCTTTTCCTATACCAACATAATACATTCCTGTTGGATAATGATGAAGATAAAATTAATTCTATTAGAAAATTTGTTTTTGATGGTAAGCGAATATATAACAGGCAATATGCAATAAAACATTTCTTAAAATTTCTCAAATTACCCAACCTAATTAAACAAATGAAAGAAGAAGAAATTAAAATGGATTTGAAGGATAGAAAATATGAAGACGCATTCCTTACATACCCAGAAATAGTTAATTTGGTAAAGGAATTGAAACATGAACAAATCCGATTAATCTTAATGATAGCATATGATACTGGTCTGAGAATACAACCAATACTAAAACTAACCACTGCTAAAATTAAATATGACTCAACTGATGACTTATATTACATTACTGTTAAGGAAAAGGGCAAAAAGAACATTACTAGATATTTAACTACAGAAACAGCTAATCACTTGAATAATTATATCTTAAAATATGAGAAGATAATAAAAGAAAGAAAAAGTAAATTATTTACTCTGCCATATATGACATTCTGGTCTAAATTAAAAAACATGAGCAGAAAAATATATTCAGCATATGGTATATCAGCTCATTGGATACGAAGAGGAAGAGCGCAAGAGTTATATGAACAAACAAAAAACTTAGAAATAGTTAGAGAATTTCTAGGACATGAAAATATTGAAACTACCAAACGCTATTTAACAACAGGTAATGTAAACATCATACAAATAATAAAGCAAGAAAAAAGAGATTGGTAATTAGTCAAACAATTATG
>CAYFUJ010000010.1:0-10637 GCA_964346485.1 Candidatus Woesearchaeota archaeon | reverse complement strand
CAGCTCAGTTTTTTCATTCTCATGAAGTCTATCAATGTGTTGTCTAGATCGAAGATGATTGCTTTGATCATATTAATCTTTCCAAGATTGTAAATATTCGGTTACTAATTCCTTATTGTAACCATGTTGTATTAGACCTTCCTCTATTATTAAGATATATTTTTTTGGAGGTTTTTTTGCTTCTCCTTCTGTGGTTACAAAGGTTATAGCTTCTACAACTTTTCCTTCAGACTCAATTTTTATCGGTATAGGTTTATAGCCTCCTTCATAAGTTTTTAAAACTTCAAATTTCTCTTTACTGAGAATATAAACTACTCCAAAAACTTTGTCATCTAGATCTATGGTCTTTTTAATATTTGCAGCATTCCCTCTCCATGTAGATGCGTATTTATCAAATGTCAGTTTCCAACCTTTCAAAAAAGCTCTTTTTGCTGTTTTCCATGTACCAATTCTTGATATCATTTGTGAAATATTTAAATTAGAACCGTAAGCAAAATATTTAACTTCTCTGTCCATAATATTAATTTAAATTATTACAAATTTAAATTAAATTTGAGTTCTATGGTTGATTCATTTAATGAAAAAAGGTTAAAAATTATTCTTGATTATTGGATAGATTGTGTATCAAAAACGAAAATAGATCCAAATAACAACTATGACTTAACAGAAAACTCTTGGTGGATTAGAGTTCACGATGAAGTTAAAGAAGTAGTAAACAAAATTGAAAAGCTTACAGAAGCCAATAAGCTAAGAGAAGCATTGAAAGACATTCTCACAAGAAAAAGAATAATGTGGTCTAATCCACTTAGTCTTATGGGTACCCTCTTAAATGATTCGAATGAAGAGGGGCTTGAAGAAATCAAAAATATTATTTTAGAAATTAAATATAATGAATCATTTAAAAGTGAGTGGGTTGAGAAGTTATATCAATTAATAAATAACAAATACCCTGATAGTGTTCAGAGATTTGGTGGAACAAAAGCATTTATTTTTAATAGAATTGGTGAACTATTTGGAAAACTCCACTCAAACAAAAAGCCTGTTTATAACACTTGCTCTGTTTCAATTTTAAAAAAATTAGGATTTAAATTTGATGATAATATTTATCAGAGTTTTGAAAAATCTTTTGATGAGTTTAAGACAATATATGAAAAATATGTAGGTAAATTGTCTGATAAAAACATGTTGATTTTAATAGAAATTGACCAGTTCTTTAATTTTTTTGACAAGGGTAACGATGCCTCAAATTTCTTAAGTGGAGTAATGAAAGGTCTTATAAAAGAGTACCAAATAAGTGAGCCAATTATTATTAAAAAAGCTGGTTTAAAAGAAATTGAAAGTCTTTTGATTAATAAAAAACAAATTATATTTTATGGGCCACCAGGAACAAGTAAGACGTTTCAAGCTAAGAAGTTTGCGGTTGATTTTTTAGAGGGTGAATGAAATGGCTTTTTATGTTGAAATTACTAAGCAACATTATCCTGGTAAAAATCTTTGGGCCCCAGTAAACGAAAAAATATGGCATTGGAAACTGTTAACAGAATTAAAACCTGGAGATATTATTTTTCATGTTTATACAAAAGGCAAATCTCGAATATTAGGAATGTCTGTAGTTAAAGATAAATATAAAATACGAAGTGTACCGGAAGATTCTAGATATTATAATATTTACAAAAAAAGATATTATGTTGAGTTAAAAAACTTTGAGAAATTTAAAAACCCGATTATTTTTGATGGAAAATTTAGGAAGATGGTTGTTAAAATAGGTTATATAGAAAATTCTCCATTTAGATCGGATGGTCATCTCAATCAAATCTATTTTGCAAAATTAGACCCAAAATATGTAAAATTATTTAAAAGTCTTCTGGGCTTTAGTAGCTTAGAACCTCAACAAGATACTAAACCTTATTCAGGATCTTTGGCAGATATGCTCACAATGAAAAAACAAATTATATTTTATGGGCCACCAGGAACAAGTAAGACGTTTCAAGCTAAGAAGTTTGCGGTTGATTTTTTAGAGGGTGAATTTAAAAATAATAAAATTGATTCAGATATAATTTATGCCAAGAAAGCTGGTTTAACAGTTGATAAATACAAAAAAATGAAAACTGAAATTATTAAAATGTTAGAAGACGGTTCGTGGGTTGAAGGTAAAAGTAAAGAATTAGCAAAAAAATATGATTGTGCTTGGCAGGTTCCTGCTGGTATAAAGGCAAGATATTTTAAAGAGAAGATAAAAGGAGAACAATGGAGCAATAGATGAGGAATGATTAAATGGAAACTAAAAAAACAAATATATGGCAAATTTCGCCTGGTTATGAAAGATATGATTATTGGCCTGGATTTTTAAAAGAAGGAATTATCGCTATTGGGTGGGATGAATTAGGTAATTTATTAGATCTTAATAGAGATGATATTGCAAAAGAAATGAAGAGAAGATATAAAGAAGGTAAAAATTCTGTAAATTCTTGTTGGAAATTCTCTCGAAAGATTAAAAGAGGAGACATTATAGTTACAAAAAAAGGTAACTCTAAAGAAATATACGGAATTGGTGTAGCAAAAAGTGAATATGAATTCAAAGAAGAAAGAAAATTTTTTAAGCATGTAATTAAAGTTGAATGGTTTGTAAAATTTGATAAGAGATTTAAAGTAAATGTTGATAAACAATTTGTTCAGTGGACTTTGAATGAATTAAACGAAGAAACATATGAAAAAATAAAATCATTAATTTTGAAACAGTTTCCTTACATGAAAGAAAAATTTGAGGATATTAATGAATTGTCTAAAGAATTAAAAAAAGAATTAGAAGGGGGTGAAAAAATGCCTGAAAAAATAATTACTTTTGAGAAGCTTCATAATGAAGGTCGTATAGAATTTATTACGTTTCATCCTTCCTACAGTTATGAAGAATTTGTAGAAGGATATAAACCGAAAAAAGTAGAGAGGGATCCTAGAGAAGTGGATTTTGTTTTGTTAGATGGAATATTTAAGAAAATGTGTGCAAGAGCCTTAGCTTCATTGCTAAATAAATATGATCCAAAAAATCCTGATAATTTTGAGTTAGAAGAATTAATTAGCGAATTAATTCCTGATGTTAAAAAAAGAATATTTGAAGGTTTTGAACAGATGCCAGAATATGAAAAACGAAAGAAAAGTTTTGTTCTTATTATAGACGAAATTAATAGAGCGAATATTTCAAAAGTATTAGGGGAGTTAATTTACGCATTAGAATATAGAGGTGAAGCAGTAAGATTGACATATTCTCAAAAAGACTTGATTGTACCACCAAATCTCTATATTGTCGGAACGATGAACACTGCAGATACAAGTATTGCTTTAATAGATATAGCTTTAAGGAGAAGATTCGGTTTTCAGGAATTTATGCCTGACATAAATAGGATGTTTAAGATTCTCAGTGATGAATATGGTCTTTCTGAAGAAAAAATAAGAGAAAAACTTGGTTTAGATTTAAGAGGTCTTATCAGCATAATGAATCAACGTATTAGTACTTTAGCTGATAGGGAAAAACAAGTAGGACACACTTTCTTTTTAAATGTTTTTAAAGGTGATGAAAAAACTTGGAAATCTAATCTAAAAAGAATTTGGTTTAAAGAAATAATACCTTTATTACAACAGTATTTTTTCAATGATTATAAAAGAATTAGAATGATTATAGGAAAAAATTTTGTTGGGGAAAGACAGATAAAAGAAGATAAATTTTGTAAAACAGAAGATATTGATGATGTAATAGACACTGAAGAGCCTAGATATGAATTGATAATTAATGAGAATGTCGATATAATCGAGGCTCTTAAGTCAATATATATCCCCAAAACCGAATCATCTGTGGAGGTATCCTCAAATGAAACCACCACTTAATATTTTTGAATGGAAAACGTCAGAACCTTTACCTAGTGGGAAAAAATACGAAAAACTGGTCAAAAAGATAAATTCTAAGTCTAAACATTATTTTAAAGAAGGTAAAGATATTTTAACGTATCTTAGTGATTATAGAATAAGAGCTTATAATTATGTTGGCGTAATACAAATAAAAGGTTTAAGAATTCAAATATTACCAAAAATATGTGACCAAGATAATGTTGAACATGCACTCAAAAATATGTTTTTTCTTTTGAGTTTTACAAAAAAATTAAAAGTAAAAAAGATTAACACAGCATTTTTTAGAAAATGTCGTAATGATTTTTTTGAAATATTAATCAAATTGTTTTTAGAAGAGCTGGAAGAAGTATCAAAAAACTCTATGCCTATAGATTATGTTCTTAATGAAGATAATCTTAATTTTTTTAGAGGTAAGCTTCTTTTTAATGAACATTTGAAAACTAATGTTGTTAAAAAGATTGAAGAAAGGGTTTATTGTCAATTTGATGAGCTTCTTCTAGATAATTTGTTAAACCAAACAATTAAATATACATTAAAGTTATTGAAAAAAATATCCAAAAACTCTAGTAACTTAGAAAAAATAAATAAGTTTTTGATGATCTATTCAGAAATAACAGATAAACAGGTCTTTCCTAGAGATGAGAAAAAGATAAAGTTCAATAGAAATAATGAAGCTTATAAGCCTGTTATAAAAAAGTGTTTTTTATTTATAAGAAATCTATCTGTAATCTTTAAGGAAGGTAAAAAGGAATATTTTGCATTATTATTCGATATGAATGAATTATTTGAAAAGTTTATTGCAAGACTGATAAAGAAAAAGAAAAATTTAATTGGATTGAAAAATTTTGAACTAGAATCTCAAAAAGTTATCGGTTCTTTAGCTGAAAACAATAGAATACGTCTTAAGCCTGATGTTGTATTTTATAATAAGTTAAATCTTGAAAAAATTGAAATAATTCTTGATACAAAATATAAAAACTTAGGTAATGGAAGCAGGATCTCAAATTCTGATGTTTATCAAATGTTAGCTTATGGAATAAAGGCTTTATGTGATAAAATTATTTTATTATATCCAAAAGAAGAAAGTGAAGAAGATGAAGTAAAAATAGATCTGAAATTGCGTAATGAAGAAAAAAATGTAGATTTGAAGGAAATTAAAATCTTTGTTAGAACAATTAACTTATTGGTTAAAGATTTGAAAGAAGAAATAAAAGAAAATGGAAAAATAATACAAGACTTAAAAAATATTTTTGGTGAAATAAAAAATATAAGATGATTATAAATGACATCTCTAACATTCTTCGGTGGTGTAAATGAAATTGGTGGAAACAAAATATTATTAGAAGATAGAGGAACTAAGATTTTTCTTGATTTTGGAATGAGTTTCAATCAAGCAGGAAAGTTCTTTTCAGAATTCTTGCAACCTAGAAAATTAGGTGGTGTTGGTGATTTTATTGAATTTGGCTTGCTACCTGATTTGAAAGGTCTATACAGACAAGATTATCTGAAGCATATGGGAAGGAAAAAAGAAGAAAAAGACTATGATGGTGTTTTATTATCTCACGCTCATGCTGATCATGCAGCCTATATTCATCACTTAAGAAAGGATATTAAAATTCACTGCTCAAAAGAAACCTATGCTATTTTGAAAGCTCTAAATGATACAGCCACTGGAAGCTTTACTGATTTGGTTGAATTCAAAAAATGTTTTGAAACTTATATCAACAAAAAAGGTAAAAAAAGCAAGAAAACAAAAAAGAGCCATCCTGATATTGTCATGAATAGGGAATTCAACAAATTCGATTTTGGCAAGAAGTTTAAGATAGATGATATAGAAATAATTCCTTTCAATGTTGATCACTCTTTACCTGGAGCCACAGGTTTTATAATTCATACATCATCTGGAACAATTGTTTATACAGGTGATTTTCGTTTTCATGGAAGAAGAGAGAAGGAGACAATCAAGTTTATGAAAGCTTGTAAGAAAGCTAAACCAGATGTATTGATTATAGAAGGCACTAGGATTGATGAGGAAAGCTCGAGAAAGGAGGCTAATGTTGAAGACGAGGTTTGCACACTAGCTTCCAAGTCAAAGGGATTGACAGTTTGTAATTGGCCTGTGAGGGATACTGACAGGCTGATTTCTTTTTTGAATGCTGCAAAAAAATTGGACAAGACTCTTACAATAAGCCTTAAGCAGGCTTATTTGATTGAACAATTGAACAAATGCAAAAGTCCAATGGTTCCTAAGCTTGATAATAAAAATCTGGCCTTGTATAGTATGAGAAAGAATTGGGGGCTTGTAGGCAGTAAGTGTGATGAGAGATTGCTAAGAGCTGACTATGATGTTTGGGAAAGAGATTTTCTTGATAATTGCATATGTTACAATGTTGTAAAAAAGAAGCAGAAGAAATACATGTTTTTTTGTACTAATTTTGATTTGAAAGAATTAATTGATATAAAGCCTGTTAATGGTTCTGTTTATATAAAATCTGTTTGTGAACCATTTGACATTGAAATGGAAATTGACTGGCAAAAAATTGAGAATTGGATAAAACATTTTGGTATGAAATCAAATGCTACTCATGTTTCTGGTCATGCCTCTGGTCCGCAGTTAAAGGAATTTGTGAAGACGGTAAAACCTAAAATGGTTATACCTGTTCATACGCAACATGCCAAATTTTATGACAAGTGGTGGGACAATGTTCATTTGTTGAAAAAGGTTGGAGAAAGAGTTGAAATTAAGTAACTTGTAAAAGTTAAAAAATCGAGATACCAATATTTGAAGGGGAGAAAGCAGTTTGATGTTAATCATGTGATGCTTATGTTAACAAAAAAAGAAGGGAGAAAAAATTTACCTACTGTAATTGAAAGATTTAAACGATGGAAAATTAATAGAAATGGTTTAAAAAATGAGGCTCATGTCAAAGATTTAATTAAAGAATTGTTTGAAAGAGTTCTTGGATGGGATAAAGATGATATTTATAGAGAAGATCATCCAGGCCCAAACTCCACAAGAGTAGATTTTAAGTTCAAAATTAATCAAGAAGAAAAGTTATTTTTAGAGGCAAAGGCTCTTGATGTTCCTTGGACACAAGAAGTTTTTAGGCAAGTTTATGGTTATGGATGGGGTGCAAAGAATTTAGAATATGTTGTTTTATCAAACTTTCAAAGTATAAAAGTATTTAATGCAAAATGGAAAGAAAAAGATAAACAAATATTTGAAATAGAAGATATAGAAGATTGTCTAAATTTTCCTGATGTATTTGATAGACTTTGGCACCTTAGTAAAGAAAGTTTTCTAACTGGAGAAATTGATAGAGTAGCAAAGGATAGAGGAAAAAAACTAAACAAAACTTCTATTTTAGATGTTACGGATCATTTGTTGAACACACTTAAAGATTTAAGAGAAAGGCTTGTAAATGACATAAAAAGTTATAATAATAATTTACAAAAAGAAGAAATAGAAAATATTGTCCAAAAAATTATAAATAGATTTATATTTATCAGAGTGAGCGAAGATAGAAATTTAGAAGCAAAGAAAAGATCTACTTTATGGTTCTATTTATGTGAATGGGAAAGTAAAAGAGAAAGTGGAAAAGAAAAGAAATCTCTTTTAGAATATTTACATAAAATATTTACCGAATATGATAAAATTTATGACAGTAGTATATTTATAAAAGATGAACAATGTGAAAACGTAAAAATTCATGATAATGTTTTAAAAGAAGTTATAGAAAAATTACACACCGCTAAAGATGTAAATTCTGTATATAATTTTGCTTCTATAGACGCTGATGTATTAGGTTCTGTTTATGAGGAATATCTCGGTTATCTTCTTAAAGGTAAGAAATTTACTGAAAATCACGCTCATAGAAAAGAACAGGGAATTTATTATACTCCTACGTATATCGTTGATTATATAGTAAGGAATACTTTAGTGGAGGTTTTAAAACATAGTAAAGAAATAGATAAGATTAAGGTACTTGACCCTGCTTGTGGTTCAGGATCTTTTCTAATTAAAACATTTGACATTATTTCTGAATTTTGGAAAGGGAAAATCGGTGAAGAAAAATTTAATAGACAAATAAAAAATAATATATTGATTAACAATATTTACGGGGTGGATTTAGATCCCAAAGCTGTTGAGATTGCACAATTAAATCTTTTTTTGAAAATTGGAGAAAGAGGTGAATTACCTAAACTTAAAGAAAATATAAAGTGTGGTAATTCTTTAATAGGTGACAAAAAAATTGCCGGAGAAGATGCTTTTGACTGGAATAAAGAATTTGATAATATTATGAAAGACGGTGGTTTTGATATTGTTATTGGAAACCCACCTTATATACAACTACAAAAAAAGAAGGGAGAACTTGCTAATTTGTATGAAACATTAAAATATGAAGTTTTTGAAAGAAGTGGAGATATATATTGCCTTTTTATTGAAAAGGCTATGAAATTGTTAAAACCTGGAGGTTATTTAGGTTTTATTATAAGTAATAAGTGGATGCGTGCCAAATATGGAAAGAAACTTCGTAGATTCCTAAGTAATAAGAACCCAATATTGATTGTTGATCTAGGCCCAAATGTTTTTGAAGAAGCAACGGTCGATACTTGTATTATAATAGTTCAAAATTGTGATAATAGAAATGAACTTTATGGTGTATCGGTTAATGAAAAAATAACTAATCTTTCAGATTATGTAAAACAAAATAAATTAAAATTAGACGGTATCGGAGAGGATATTTGGTTTATAGGAAATGAAACTGAAGAAAAGCTTAAAGAAAAAATAGAGCAAATTGGAAAACCACTTAAAAAATGGAATGCAAAAATTTACTTTGGAATCAAAACAGGTTTTAATGAAGCTTTTATTATTGATAAAGAAACTAGGAATAAGATTTTGAATGAATGTAAAACTGAAGAAGAAAGAAGGATAACAAGTGAAATAATAAAACCAGTATTAAGAGGGAGGGATATTGGAAGATATTATTATAAATGGGCAGGATCTTTTGCAATAGTTATTCCATCTGGTTGGACAAATCAAAATAGAAATGGAAAAAAGCCAGAAAAATTTATTAGCGAAAAGTTTCCTGCTCTAATGAACTATATAAAAAAATTTGAAGAAAAATCGAAGTCACGTTATGATCAAGGAGATTACTGGTGGGAATTGAGGTCTTGTGATTATTACCAAGAATTTGAAAATGAAAAAATTCTTTGGCAGGAAATAGTTAGAGAACCGAGCTTTACTTATGACAATAGTGGTATTTATTGTGAGGCTACAACATTTTTAATGACTGGTAGTAATCTGAAATATTTACTTGGTATATTAAACTCAAAACCTGGTGCTTACTTCTTTAAAACTTTCTATGCTGGAGGTGGACTAGGAGAAAAAGGTTATAGATATAAAAAAATATTTTTAGAAAAACTTCCTATTCCTCTTGTTAATCCTAAAATCAAATTTATCGTATCTAAAATAGACAATCTTGTAGATAAAATGTTATCCTTAAACAAAAATCTTAATCAAATCAGTGATAAAAAAGCTAATGAAAGGACAAAAATTGAAGAAAAAATAAAGGAAGAAATTGAAAGAACTGACAAAAAGATTGATGAACTTATTTACAAAATTTATAATATAACAGATAAAGAAAAGGAAATTATCGAAGTGTCTCTAGGAAGTAATTAAATGCCTGAAATAATAGAACGTGAATGTCCTTTTTGTAAAAAAGGTAAGATAAAGATTTTGCATAGAGAAGAAGTATACGGCTTTCAAAAAACTCGTGCTTCTAGCAACATAAAAACAATTCCTAAAGTTTATCCAGAAAAAAATGAAATTATTTCTGAAAAATGTCCTAATTGTGGTAAAACTAAGAAAGAGATAGAAAAAAGATTAAAAGAAGGAAAAATTCTTTCTCATGAAGAAGTCATAAAAAGAGCTAAGGAAGCTGGTTTACCTTTGAAAATTAAAGGATAGTTACCACCTTCAGTGGTAAAATAGATTAAAATTTAAATATTCTCCTATATTATTCTTAGTATGCTGACAAAACAGAGAAAAAAGGATCATCTTAAAATTTGTATAGAAAAGGATGTTGAAAGTCGAAAAACGTGTTTTGAAGATGTTATCCTGATTCATAAATCCTTGCCAGAATTAAGTCTAAAAGAAATTGATACTACAACAGAATTCTTAGGAAAGAAACTTAATCTGCCTTTAATGATAGCTGCAATAACAGGTGGAACAGAAGAAGCAGAACCAATAAACAAGGATTTAGCAGAAATAGCTGAGAAAAAAGAAATTGGTTTCGGATTAGGTTCCCAAAGAGCAATGATAGAAGACCGAAAACTAAAGAGTAGTTATTATGTCAGAGATAAGGCTCCTGGTATTTTACTGTTTGGAAACATTGGAATAAATCAAATTAAAAAGTTTGGTATTAAAAAAATAAAGGAAGCCTTAGATTCTATAAAAGCTGATGCACTATGCGTTCATATCAATCCTGCTCAGGAACCGTTTCAAAAAGGAGGGGATATTGATTTTAAAGGTTCTGTATCTTCATTAGAGGAATTGTGTAACGAATTGGATCTACCTATTATTGGAAAAGAAGTTGGTTTTGGGATTAGTAAAGAAGTTGCACTAGAACTAAAGAAAGTTGGTGTAAGTATAATAGATGTTGGAGGTTTTGGTGGAAGTAATTGGATTGCTATTGATGCAATAATAACTGAGGAAGATTATAGTAATTTTGAAG
>CAYFUJ010000009.1:0-4132 GCA_964346485.1 Candidatus Woesearchaeota archaeon | reverse complement strand
CAGGCTTGTTCAGATTTTTTAAGAAAAAAGAAAGCGCGGCAGAAGTGTAATGCAGAAAATCTGTTCCGTGCGTGATAATCACTCCTTTGATATTTGCGTCATTCAGAAGTTTTGCAGCTGTTCTGGCTATTTTTTGCCAGTGCCTGAAATTCATGTCCTCGCTCGCTATCATAAACGGAACCTCTACTTTTACAATATTAACTTTATTAAAAATCTCTGGATAAAATTTGAACAAATCTTCTGGGCTTGTCAGCCAATCAACACCGCCTTTTTTAGGATTCAGACGTGCAGCAATCGTCCCTCCTGTAATAATCATTCCTATATTTGGTTTTTCTTTGTCTTTCTTAATTTCAATCTCTTCTTTTTTTTCTCGGGATTTTTTCAAAACCCTAATCTCCAAGACGTCTTTTTTATTAAATCCAATGTTATAACCAGAATTCAGCTTGAGCAAAACAATTCCTTTTTCTGATTCAGAAGATTCTAATAAAAATCCCTTATAGCTCTTTTTCATCAAAGAAACTTTAACATAATCTCCAGGATTTGCTTTAATTTTCATTTTATAAATAGGCTCGGAGGGAATCGAACCCTCATCAACCGGGCCGAAACCGGACGTTCTATCCGTTAAACTACGAGCCTAAAAATAAAGGGAAAGTTAGGTTTTTATATGTTAATATTTTAATATTTAAGAAATGGTATTAAAAAGACACCACAAATGGTTGATTGGAAGTTTTACAACCCTCGTGATTATTTTTATAATAACTATTAGCATATTTACCTATATGCTTTTTATCCGACAGGAAATTAATTACAATCTATTGGATAAAAAAATTGATGATTTTAGGATAGAAACCCAGTCAAATATAAATTCGCTTTCAGATAGTATTATAGAAACAAGAAGCGAACTGGGAATGGTCCAGGAAGAATTCGGCTTGTTGAAAGCCTCGGCTGGCGAGGATTTCTCAGGAATAATAGAAAATTCTATTCCGTCTGTGGTAACAATCAAGACAGATATAAGCCAGGGAACAGGTTTTATAATTACAAACGACGGATATGTCGTAACAAATTATCACATTATGCAAGGTGCCCAGGTAGCTATGATAATAACTTCTGACGATGATAACCATGCAGTGAGTTCAGTAGGACATAATTCTGGGCTTGATATTGCTCTGTTAAAAATCTCTGGAACTTATGATGAACTTGAACTTGGAAATTCCAATAATGTTCAGGTGGGAGAAAGAGTAATTGCTATAGGAAATCCTTTAGGATTGCAATTTACAGTTACAGAAGGAATTGTTTCTGCAATCCACAGAACAGGTCCAAATAATTTAGATGCATATATCCAAACAACTGCTGCATTAAATCCAGGAAATTCAGGGGGTCCTTTAATCGATACAAAGGGAGAAGTCATAGGGATAAACAATTTCAAGGTAGGTGGGGGCAGTGAAAGCCTTGGCTTTGCTCTTGAATCAAATTATATAAAACAAGCTGTGAATGGTATTTATCAGCAAGCTTATGGAGAAAACTTAATCTAAAATGCAGAAGGAAAAACCCAACAAAGGTCTGACAGCAAAAAAAGAAAAAAATTTCAGTGAGTGGTACACACAGGTTATTGAAAAAGCAGAAATCACAGACACCAGAATAGGAACTAAAGGGTTTGTCGTCATAAGGCCATGGGGTGCGAGAATAATTGAAAAGATATATGATTTCTATGAAGAAGAGCTTCAGAAAAAAGATCATAACCCTACAATTATGCCTTCTGTTATTTCTGAATCAAATCTGAAAAAAGAGTCGAGTCATATTCAGGGATTTACGCCAGAAGTGTTTTGGCTCAAGACAGAAAAAGGAGAAGAAAAACTCGCTCTGCGTCCGACGAGCGAGACGCTCTACACTCCTATGTTTAAATTATGGATAAGAAGCCACAGAGATTTGCCTTTGAAATTATATCAGAGAGGCTCTGTCTTTAGATATGATACAAAAGCCACGAGACCTTTAATTCGCGGAAGAGAGTTTTATTGGATAGAAACCCATAATGCATTTGCGACAAAAAGAGACGCAGAAGCCCAAGTCCAAGAAGACATCCAGACCACAGAAACAATAATGCACCAAAAACTCGGAATTCCTTTTTTAGCTATCAAAAGACCTGACTGGGACAGGTTTGCTGGTGCAGAATATACGATAGGCTCTGATGTTTTGATGCCTGACGGAAGAGTTATCCAACAACCATCCACTCATTTAATGGGACAAAAATTCTCAAAAGTATTTGATGCAAAATTTAAAAACGAAAAAGGCAAGGAAGAATATCTATGGACAACAGCCTATGGTCCTGCAATGTCGAGGATTCTGGTGTCAGTAATCTCAACACACGGAGATAACAAGGGCTTAGTTCTTCCTTTTTCAGTCTCCCCTTTGCAGGTAGTTATCGTTCCTATCTTCACAACAAAAAACAAAGATAAGATTCTAAAATATGCCCGGGAAATAAAGAGTAAACTAAAAGGACAGAGATGTGGAGTTGATGAGCGTGATTTCTACAGTCCTGGATGGAAGTTCAACGAATATGAACTCAAAGGAGTTCCTTTCAGAATTGAAATCGGGAAAAAAGAACTTCAAAACAAAGAACTCACGATTTATATAAGGGACCTTCACAAAAAACAAAAAATAAAACTAAGTCAGACAAAGAACATTTCAAAACTCGGAAAAGAGCTTGATCACAGATTGAAAAAACGAGCAGAAAATCTTCTAAAAAAAAGCATCACAAATTGCAAAACCAAAGAACAGATCAAAAAAATAATTAAAGAAGGAAAAATAGCAAAAGTGAACTGGTGTTACCTCGATAAAAATGGAGAAAAATGCGCGGAATATATAGAAAAGGAAATAAACGCAGAAGTTCGAGGAGTTCTCGCGAATAAAAAAGAAAAGTCGACGGGAAAATGCATCATATGCAACAAACCTGCAAAAGAAGTAGTATATATTGCCAAGAGCTATTAATTTTTTCTATATTTGTTTTTTCAGGTTTTCTCTGAATTTTTCCAGATCTTCAATTCTGACCTGCCCACCTACAGCATTTTCATGCCCTCCACCTGAACTTTCTTCAAGACCTTCAATCGCTTCTAAAAGAATTTTTCTGGACCTTTCTCCTCTTATAGAAATATTTGCCTTTGATCTTTTAATATATATAACAACAACCGTCTTGTCAGGGAATAAATAATGCAGTTCATTTGCCAGGTCTCCGCTTATACTCAGGTCCCCTCCATACTGAAAGAAAAGTATCTTGCCTTGTTTTTTTCCGATAGAGATTGCTTTACTAAGTAATTTCTGATATTTTGATTCTATTTGTTTAAATCTGTGGTGCATGGTATAATTTTTACTGTTCTCTTCCAAAACCTCATACGGAGTCTTTACTTTCATTAAAAACTTTATCATATTTATCACATTCGTTGTCCTGTCTTTGAGACCAAAACTAAAAATTTTGGCGATTTTTCCTATCTCAGAGCCATAATAAATATCAAGGGCTTTTTTTGATTTGACTGAAAGGTCAGGATATTTTTTTTCAAATTCGTTATAAAACCCAGGAACAAATGAATCACCAATACAGCCTATAACTGCCATCCATAAGTCATCTTTTTTGTTTGTTATCTGATAACAAAGGGCTGTAACAGGTTCTGCACTTTTTGATTTGTTCAAAAGAGGATTGTAATAGTGAACAAAAGAAGGAAGGGTTTCTTTATCGACAATGTGGTGGTCTATCCATACGACGGGAATGTTTATTTTTTCTGCCTCTTTGAAAAATTCTTTGGAAACAATTGGTTTATCTAGAATAAAGATATAGTCTGCCTTAAGCTCATCGACTTTTCTGAAATAATCTTTAACCAGTTCTGGAAAAGATTTTATAGCAACTCCTTTACCTCTTTTTAGATATCTCTGAAGTAGAAGGAAAGAGCAGAGTCCGTCTCCATCATTGTCAAAAAAGAAAACAGGATTTTGAGCCTTGTCCAGATGTTCCTTAATTTCTTTTATTTGTTTTTCACTCAGCATTACTCAAATTAAGAAATAAAGTATTTAAATTTTAATTAAGTTTATTCAAGCATCAGATTTTCTTACCCATGAGTATTTTTTCTTTCAGATTTTTTATCTC
>CAYFUJ010000008.1:0-5657 GCA_964346485.1 Candidatus Woesearchaeota archaeon | reverse complement strand
CAGCACAGAGAAAAGAATTGAAAAGATTGATGAGAATTATGATAAAGTTTTCTATCCTCATGAAAAGGTTATCTAACTTTATTGAGAGCAGACGAATATGCCTTGCTTGCATTTACAGAAAAACACCTTTTACAATTAACAATTCCTGAGCCAGAAGAAAAACCTGAAGAAAAAGAGGAAGAAGAACCTGAAGGAGAGATTCTTAAATGTGAAGATTGTGGGAATGGAATTATTAATCGATGTGATGAAAAAGAGTGCCTTGCTATTGGAGAGAAAATAGGAAAAGAGTGTGTTTTCAAAAGTAGATGGCTGGGTTTAGCTAATACTTGTATTGAAAAAGAAGGCGAGACATGTCCTAGTCCAAATCCCACAGAAGACGTGTTGAGATTGCCAAAAGCTAGAGACAAAGTTTTGAAAACAGTAGAAGAACTTGACGGAAAACCTGTATGCTTGCCACCAGATGCTTCCTGCCATGACTCAATTGAATTTGTTTATAATAGGTCAGGAGTTGAATTCAAATGTTATTATTCTGATAGGGCTGGTAAAAGTTATATCGTGAATGGAGAAACAATAACCCTGAGTGATGAGAAAGGAAGTATTTTTCTTGTACCAGAAATAGGCAAGACCTGCACCATACTAATAGGAACATTACCAAGTTATGAGCAAAAATTAGACCAAATTCAGGCAGGAGACTGGTTAGATATTGCATTTGATGAGAAAGCATCTCATGCTGTGATATTTATCGAATGGATAGACAAACCAAATGAAAAAGCACTAATATTTGATTGGATGCCTAACAGAATTTATGGGTATAGGGAAGAATCTTTAGCAGAAAACACTCACCCTGTTTATTTCTTTAAGAATCCTGTATTACCAGCTTAGAATTTATTCAAAATGTGGGAGCTAGGATTCGAACCTAGGTAGGCACTAAGCCACTGCGGCCTAAACGCAGCCCGTTTGACCACTCCGGCACTCCCACTTTAATTATTCTGAGAAAAATTAGTATAAAAAGCTTTAGAATTTTAGTTTATTTCTTTTTCATTTCTGCTTCTTTCTGCTTTATTTTATCTTCAAGTTCAAGTTTTTCTATTAATTCTTTGTAACGGTTTCGAATCGTGACTTCTGTTATCCCAGCAATATCTGCGACTTCTCTCTGGGTTTTCTTTTCATCATTCATCAGAGCAGCGACATAGAGTGCTGCTGCAGCAATTCCTGCGGGACCTCTTCCAGAAGTTAATTCCACGTCTTCTGCTTTCTTTAGAACTTTTAAGGCATCGTTTTGTGTTTTTGGAGAGAGTTTTAGAACAGAAGAAAATCTCGAAATATAATCTTTTGGGGCACTCTGAGCTACTTTTATACCGAGCCTTCTTATGATAAATCTATAAGTTCTTCCGATTTCTTTTCTTTCGACATCTGAAGCAGTGGCCATTTCATCTAGAGTTCTTGGTATATTATAAGACCTGCAAGCTGCATAAAGGCATGCAGCAATTACAGATTCCATACTTCTTCCACGGACTAATCCCCTCTGAAGGACAAAATTATAAATTCTCGCAGCGTCGTCTCTTACAACATTAGGAAGATTCAGATAAGAAGCTATAACTCTTAACTCAGCCATAGCAAGCCTAAGATTTCTTTCAATGCTCGTTGATACTCTTTCTTGCCATTTTTTCAGTCTTAAAAATTTCCGGGTTTGCTTTGGCTCAAGCCTATAGATATCTGAAATTTCTCCGACATTAGTCGTAAGACCTTTGTCAAACTTCTGGATGCTCGTAGGTGCTCCGCCTCTGCCTTTTTTCTCTCCTTTGTCAAACTTTCCAGAGAGATCTATTCCTGTATCAACCATTTTTTCCTCGACAACAAGACCGCAGTCATTACAGATAATCTCTCCAAGATGAGGGTCATAAGTGAGATGGATGCTTCCACATTCAGGGCATTTTTTTATAAAAGGCATTTTTTTGAGAAAATTAAAAGTTTAATTTTGTTACTTTGAGGTTGGATAATAAACTTTAAAAAGTCTGTATGCATTACCTTTATAAATCTTTCTCCTTTTATAAAGGTTTCGATTTAAGATTTCTTTAATTTAAAAGACATAAATTTTATAAATTCTTATCATCCTCTATTTTTAAGGGGTGTTGGTTACCCCAGGAGCCTGATTCTGGGAAAATCTGAAAATGGAAGAAATTACATTAAAGATTAAAACAATTGAAGATATTTTGACTCCTGAGGAAATAGTTGATTATCATAGGCAATGGAACATTTTTTTGTCTCAAGAAGGTATGAAAGGGATGCCCCTCGAAAAATCTGAAAATGTTATTAGAAAACCAGAGCATATAATGCTTGGGAAAGTCTGGCAATATAAAGATTATTCTATTACAAGAGCACTTGTTTTAAGACCCAGCTGGATACCATACGATCCCCCACAACCGATATGGAACCCAAAACAAGATTATATGGAAATAATTGAACAGATGCGACACGGAGGAAGAAAAACAATAGCAAGAAATATTGGATATCATTATTTTGCTCGCGGAAAAGATCCTGAAATTCATGGTTATATGCATAAAGCAATACCGTTGCGACAAAAAATTTCAATAGAAGCGATTTTCTTTGAGATGAAGAGAATATGATAAAAGAGAAAAGGTATTTGAAGAAGAATTTTTTACATTTTATAATATGAAAAATGAGGTAATGGCAAGATACTATGATACAATGATTTGGACATTAAGAGATTATGAAAATCTTTTTGAACAAATATTAAAAGGTAATTCTATTGCAAGAAAAAAATTAATAAGAAAAATAATAAGCCAAGAAAAAAATCTTAAACAGATAGCAAGAACTCCAAAAAGTACGGCTAAAAAATTAATTGAGATATTAAATTTTCAATCTTATGGCCCAAATTTTTTAAACCAATTACATGATTTCTTTTCGTCAGTGGATTTAGAATAATTTTCGATTCAGGATTATTTGTTTTCTTCTATCAAAATCCCATTAATTATTCCTTCCTGGCTTGGACGATTTGTTATTTTGACTTTTCCAGCATCTGTTTCTACAATTGTTCCTTTTGTGATAATGTTCTGCCTTGCCAAGAATCTATTTGAAGGAGTCTCAAGAACATTTTTTATCTCTAATTTTTTTGTTTTGTTTCCTGATTTTACATTTATGATTTTATCTTTCAATAAAAAAGTTTTTCTGTTTCCGCCCATTACTCTGATTGTCTTTTTCTTTCTCTCTCCGAGTTTGACTATCCTTACCTGTCCTGGCAATTCATAAAATTTTTTCTTTGCTGATTTTTTATATCTGCCTCCTGATGCTTTTCTTCCTTTTTTCATAAAGTTATTTGATAAGATTAATTTAAATATCTTTTTGTCGTCTGCTGTTTTGGTATAATTTTTATGGAAATATTTATAAAGCAATTTAATTCAAATAAAATATGGTTAACGGAATTGAAAGACCCTTGGATCTTTTGAACAATTCAAAAGGAAAAGAAGTTCTCGTGCATTTAAAGGGAGACAAGCAGTTTGTAGGAACACTTTTAGCTTTTGATATTCATATAAATCTTGTCCTCGACAACATAAAAGAAATAGAGAAAAATGAGGTAAAAAGAAACCTCGGCCTGACGTTTTTAAGAGGAGACACGATCATATTTATTTCTCCAGCTTCAACAGCTCTGAAGAAAGAATGATTGTTGATATCGAGATGTATTTTATAAAACATAAAATTTTATAAAATTATATCTATTTTTAAAACCATGTTTGGATTACCAAGTCCGGAATTAGACGCAATAATTTGTAGAAAAAATTGTAAAGAACAATTACAGGATATTCCTTCCGAGGAATTGGAAGAATTAGTTAAACATATTCTTGAGAAAAATAAAAGAGAAAGAGTGGATTTTAGTTATTTAGCATTTGCTAATCCTTATGATGATTTATTTATCGCTTCTGGAGCTTGTGATGTTTTAAGAGAAAGACGTGGGCAAAATTATATTAATAAAATAACTGGATTAAGAAAACCAAAATCGATTAAAGAAAAATAAGATCTTTCTTTACTGGAGAATTTCCAAAATATGAAGAGTGATTTTTTATTCTAAAGGTAACAAATAAAAACCATTTTTGCCTTTATTTTTTATGACAGAAAAAATAAAAATAACATTTTTAGGAACCTCTGATTCAGTCCCTACTGCAGCAAGAAACCATCCCGCGATTTTGCTGACTTATCAAGGAGAAAATATTCTCATTGACTGCGGAGAAGGAACCCAAAGGCAATTCAGAAAGGCAAATTTAAATCCGTGTAAGGTAAACCGAATTTTAATTACTCACTGGCATGCAGATCATGTTCTTGGAATTCCAGGACTGATTAAAACTCTTGCTCTTAGTGGATACAAGAAGACCCTCTATATTTACGGACCGAGAGGAACCAAATCATTCATGAAAATTTTTCTGAAACTGTTTGCATTTAGAAACGAATATCCTATAAAAGTGCAAAATGTTGAAGGGAAATTTTTTGAGACAAAAGATTTTTATCTGGAAGCTGAAAAGATGACTCACAGAATTCCTTGTAATGCATATTCTTTTATCAAGAAAGGCCAGATAAGAATTGACAAGAAAAAATTAGCGAAATTAAAAATTCCTTCGGGAAAGCATTTACAAAAATTAAAACAAGGAAAAAATATAACTTATAAGGGCAAAAAATATTTGGCAAAGAATCTGACTTATAGGCAGGGAGAGAAAAAAATATCTGTTGTCCTCGACACATCTTTCAACAAGAAAATAATACCTTTTGTTAAAAACTCTGATGTTTTAATCTGTGAATCTACTTTCATGCCTTCCCTTAGACAGATGGCCGAGGATAGATATCACTTGACTACAAAACAAGTTGCAGAAATAGCTAAAAAATCAAAATCAAAAAAGCTTTTTTTAACGCACATAAGTCAAAGATATTCGAGAGAACTGAAAAAAGTTCTTACCGAGGCAAAAAGAACATTTAAAAATTCTCATGTTCCTAAAGATCTAGATAGAATTAACATTTAAAACACAAAGATTTTAAATAGAACTTTTTCTTCTTTTTATGTGAGCCCCTGTAGCTCAGTCTGGATAGAGCGACTGCCTTCTAAGCAGTAGGTCGCAGGTTCGAATCCTGTCGGGGGCATTGCGGGGATGGCGAAGTGGTTAACGCGCTCGGTTGCAGCCCGAGTATTCCTGGGTTCGAATCCCAGTCCTCGCTTATTTGAAAAGATGCGTAAAATAAAACCCTCAAAAATTAAGTGGCGAAATATTGGCCATGGATACTCTAGAAAGGTATTTATGATGGCAAAGAATAAGCAAGGTAAAGAATGTAAAGTTCAATTCATACGTATTCCTCCAAACACAATTGTTAAATCACATTTTCATAAAGGGCAAACAGAATCAGAATATGTAATTTCTGGCTCTGGTTCTGTAAAATCCGGGAAAAAAATTATAAAATTACGTCCTGGAACTCTTTTTATTGTAGAGCCGAACGAATTCCATGAGGTTAAAAGCGGAAGTAAGGGATTATTGTTATTTGTTACCAAAGCCAATTATAGTGATGATACAGAATGGTGCGAATAAAATAAAATATATATTCTATTTTGAAAAAGTTTTTAAAAGCAAAAATCCTACTTATGATAATGAGAAAAGGGG
>CAYFUJ010000007.1:0-5278 GCA_964346485.1 Candidatus Woesearchaeota archaeon | reverse complement strand
GGGGCTCATCAATGCCCACACGGTGAAGCAGTTTGAGGAAGAGCTTCAGAATTTCATCAAAGAGAATTTTTACGTTCCGGGTTTTTACATATTCTGTTAATTCTTGTTTTGCTTTTTCCCGAAGCGCTTTTCGAACAGCTCTTGAAACTTTTTTTCTCGTTATTAAAAATGGCTTTATTCTTAATACAGCATCTTTGCATTTAGCAGAGAAAGAATCCTCGATATAATTAACCCCTTTTCTCAGCATTCTTCTGATAAAATAAGGCAGAACTTTTAATTCTCTGGGTTCTGCCAGCGCCTTATCTCCTTCTATCTTAACTTTTAATTTGAGAATTGCACCTTTTCCTCTCAATAATCTTGTCAAGTCATAAGCTATTGTTCTTTCGTCGAGGTCTTTAAGATCATAACCATACAATTGGGTCTCTTTTTTTATTATAGGCATATCCACATCAAAAAATTTTTGTTTTCTTTTTGCTTGTGCCATTTTATTCTTTATTTTTATCGTCGACTCCTCCTGCGAGAGGATTTGCGTGTTTTACTTTTTTCATTACTTCTGGAGGCATTCTTTTTTCATATTCTTTTAAAGTTTTTTCTAATCCTTTTTGCGCATCTGTTTTTGTTTGATTTGCAATTTTTAATAAAAGGAATAAAGTATCTCCTAAAAAATCCTCCACTTTATCTTTGTTTTCTTCGATAATCTTTTTTTGTTTTTCTTCATCGACCCATTTGACTAGTTCCCACAGTTCTCCTGTTTCTTCTGTTATATTTAACAATAAATCTTTTAAGTCCCAGCAATTCCCCCATCCACGGACTTCATCAAATTTTTTTATTTTATTTTGTGCTTCTTTTATTTCCATTTTATTCCTGCAGAACCTTTCCCGCTCTTTTTCCTTTTTTCTGATATTTCGCCTTTCCACAAACCTCACAAACATAAAGGAAATTTGTTTTTTTAGTTGTCTTTGATTTTCTTTTGAATTTTGATACAGGTGGCTTGCTCCATCTTCCAAGATTTCCAATTCCTTTAGCCTTGCCCCTAAGTGCAGCTCTTTGTTTTGACCCTCTTTTGAGTGTTCCCCTCTGAAATCCTGTCCCTACTAATTTTATTTTTTGTTTTGTTTTTTTGTTGCAGTAAGGGCAATACCTGTTTATTGTCTTTGGAACTTTCATGATAAATCTTAGAGAATTTGGTTTTTAAAACTTGGGATGGCCCCGCCCAGAATCGAACTGGGGTTACTTCCATTTTGAGATCAAAGTCTCGTCAAGGAAGCGTCTTGCCACTGGACTACGAGGCCTTATTATTTCAGGTTTTTGGAAATATTTAAATATAATGTTTATCTTTTTTTATCCATGAGGGGACGAAAATTAAGAGGCTTGTTTATGCTTTTGTATATAATTTTTGCTTTGTATTTTATAAACTATCCTTTCAGAATTGTAAAAATTCCAGAAAGTTTTTCTTCTATCGAGCCATGGATAATTTTTGTAGGAGGAATCCTTCTCGTGATAGGAGGATTTAGTTATTTTAGGAGAGGAAGAGTTTATTATTAATTTTCGTCTTTTACTTACTAAGTAATTTAGTAAGTAATTTATTAAGAAACATTTATATATTAAAATTTTTTAGATTACTTGAGGTGTTTATGAAAAAATATTTGCTTCTCATAGAGGATGAAAAGCTTTGGGAAAAATTTAAGCAGAGTATAATAAAAGATATTAATACTGAAATAATAGAATTAATAAGAAAAAAAATAGCGGAGGCGAAAAAACATGAAAAATAAGAGCGGACAGGTGACGATTTTTATTATCATTGCGATACTTATTGTTGCAGGAGTCGTTGCTTATTTTTTTCTGAGAGGAGGTTTAGGTAAAATTTCTATTCCTGCAGAAGTCCAGCCGATTTATACTTCTTTCTTAACCTGTCTTGAAGATGACACTTCTACAGGAATAAGTATTTTACAGAGCCAAGGAGGATATATTTATTTACCAGAATTTGAGCCTGGCTCTTCATATATGCCCTTTTCTTCCCAGCTAAATTTTTTTGGAAATCCTATTCCTTACTGGTATTATGTCTCTGGAAACAATATTGAGAAAGAACAGACCCCAACAAAGAAAGAAATGGAGCAACAGCTTGAAACTTTTATTGAAGACGAAATAAATGATTGCAATTTTGATTCCTATTACGAGCAGGGATTTGAAATTTCATTAGCAGAACCAACGGCAAAAGCGACAATAAAGGACAATGAAGTTAAAATTAATCTTAATGTAAATTTAAATGTGGCTAGAGGAGATGAAGATACGCTAATAAGAACCCATAAAGTTGTAGTCAAATCGAAATTAGGCTCTCTGTATGACTCTGCAAAAAAGATTTATAACGAGCAGCAAAAAGATTTGTTTCTAGAGGAATATGCGATTGACACGTTGAGATTATATGCTCCGGTTGATGGTGTAGAGATTACGTGTTCTCCCCTCATATGGAATGCAGACGAGGTTTTTGATGACCTACAAGAAGCTATTGAGGTAAATACTCTAGCACTCAATACAAAGACAAGCGTTAATGATTATTTTATTATCGATGTTCCTGTAAAAGAGGAAATAAGATTTTTGACTTCTAGAAACTGGCCGTATAACTTTGAGGTTACGCCTTCTGAAGGAAATTTTTTAATAGCAAATCCTGTGGGAAATCAGCCTGGTTTAGGAATTATGGGATTCTGTTATGTTCCTTATCATTTTGTTTATGATATGAAATATCCTGTTCTTGTGCAGGCGTATTCAGAAGATGAAATTTTTCAGTATCCTATGGCAATCATAATCGAAAACAACAATCCAAGACAATCTCTGGATGCAACTGCAGCTGAGAGTGTTGTTCCAGAACTTTGTAAATACAAGAACACAAAGATGGAGGTGAGTGTCAAAGACGAACAGGGAAATCCTATTGATGCAGATGTTTCTTATGAATGCTTTGGAAATAAGTGCAATATTGGAAAAGCAGAGGATGGTTTCTTGAGCGAAGACTTTCCACAGTGTGTGAACGGATATGTCTTGGCAAATGCTGAAGGATTCTTGGATGCAAAATATCTGTTCTCGACAGTTTCTCCAGGAAGCATTATTATCACCATGGATAAAATTTATAACAAGAATGTTCGGCTAAAACTTGATGGAGCAAGCTACAATCAGAATGCTATAATTTATTTTATTTCTGGAGAAAATGCAAAAGCAATTGCTTATCCAGAGCAGAGAAGCGTGGAGCTCAGCGAAGGACAGTATGAAATTCAAGTTCAGATTTATCAAGACTCTTCGATAAAAATAGGAGAGATGATAACAGAACAGTGCATAGATGTCCCGAGATCAGGAATTCTAGGGGTTTTTGGATTGAAAGAAGAGAGATGTTTTGAGATTGAGGTTCCTGAACAGATAATATCCCAGGCCCTCGTAGGAGGAGGAAAACAAAACTATTATATTTTAGAATCTGAATTGATGAGTTCAGACACGATTGAAATAAATGCACAAAGCCTTCCAGAACCAGAAACAATTGAGCAACTGCAGGATAATTATTTGTTGTTTGAAGACAAAGGCCTTGACATAAATTTAATATGAAAGTAAAAAAAATTAGCATAATTGGAATTTTTTTAATTTTAACAATCCTGACAACTTCTTTTATTTCAGCCTATACGAGGGCTTATGTCCAGCCTCCTACTTTTGTTCCATATACAGGAGAAGTTGAACCTCTCTTGTTTGATAGGGCGCTTTGCGGGGCTGGCCAGGATTTTCTTCTGCAGGTTTCTCCTACTGGTTGCATCCCTTCTGTTGTTAGAAGCGACCTGCTCGAAGACCAGAACGTCCCTGTTTTTTGTCCAATAACTGCAACACAGCTCAATCCACTGATAGACATAGAAGCGATTTATCACATGACTTTTAGGGGAGAGTATTCCCCTGAGGTTCAAGGAATCCATTATCTGCCTGCAAGAGCTGCCTTAGGAAGATACGGTGCCCAAGTCAATACTCCTATTTTGAATAATATTGGGTATGCCATCATAGTTTTGAAGCAGCAGAGAAATGGATCTCAAATGCCTGATTATGTTTCAGGAAATCTGACTGCAAGAATAAGATATAACATCAAAAATGCGTTCGGAGTTGGACAGGCTAATTTTTATCTTCCTGAAACAACTGATGATAAATGGGAAAACACATTTACCCAGTACAGTTTCTGGGATGGTAGGGGATATTTGAGAGCAGAAGCAATTGATGAAGATAGCGCATCTATATCTATTTATTCAGACAGGGAGACATACGGGTTTGGAAGCTCTGGAGAAAAGAGAAGACTTTCAGGTGCAACTTTAAGAGTAGGAGAAAAATCTCAGGAAATACCTATGCCTGGCTTTGATTATTGTCTCGGAACCATGCAGTTAAAATTAAATGGTTTGGAAAATCCAGGCACAAGAGTAAAGCTCAATATTAACGGAGATGTTATTGAGGTTAAAGAAAAAGAGAAATTTTTGGATAACAAATGTCAGGTACGGGAAATAGAAAAACAAGGAATTGTTCAAAAGGCAACGATAAGATGCGATGAAGATGAAAAAAGAACCACTTTTAATTTAATTATCAGCCCTGGAATAAATTTGAGCATTGATGGCACCTTAAGAGAATATGAATTAGGCGATTGGCTTTATCAAAATATTAAAGGAGACAAAGGTATTTATCTTGTTTATGCAGGAACAAAAGGCGATTCGAGAAATGAAGAAGATTTATTTATCGTTACTGCTGCAATTCCTGGAACTAAAGATAGATTGACAGATGAAGAGTTAAATTCTATAGCTAGTTTTATAGAAAGGACAGAAAGCATAGGAAAAATAGATACTCTCACTGAACTCACTATCGGTATTGTTAAATCATATATATCTGCAGGAGAATTAGTTCTTAGATATATTATCGAGGGACAAGGATTTAGAACTTTATACTCTGGAACTACAGGGGAAATTTCTGGAAAATCAGTTAGAATTGTTGGATTTTCAGGAGCACGAAATATAGAACTTTCTGGAGATTTCAAAAATTATTACGAAAAAGCAATAGAAGATTATGATGATGTTCTTCAGAGTTTTTCCTCAGAGAAATATCCTTCTGGAGATATGAGGACTCTTGGAGAAAAAGCCCTGTCGAAGAAAATAGAATTGACAGGAATAGCAAATCAGAAAAAAATAGCTGCAGAATTATGTGAAGAATTTGAAAAAAGTTATCCAAATTCTGCAATGCCTCCGATTTGCAGTGAAGTTTACAAACTTTCAAGTCC
>CAYFUJ010000006.1:0-1531 GCA_964346485.1 Candidatus Woesearchaeota archaeon | reverse complement strand
CCATCCTATTTCACTTTTGTTAATCCTTGCTTCAGGTTCAGGTAGACTATTATTAATTAAATTATTATGTAATTGTTTAAATCTTTCTAAAAGACTTTAGCATATAAATCTGAAAAATTTCTCATTTTTTACATTCATCACAAAGACAATCATAATCACAATTTCTACATTGCCATCCTGGAATAGGGTCAAACTCCCCAGAAACTATTTTTTTTACCATTTCCTTAATATATTCTTTAATCAATTCCAAATTTCCTTCTGTTACTGTAACAAAAACTCGTTTATTTTGTCTTAAAAACCAAAAACCAATTTTTTGAGGTAATTTTTTATATAAATTTTTAATAACCAAAGAATAAACATTGAGTTGAAGATCTGCTATAACATCACTCATGGAAAGAACTTTCTTAGCTGTTTTATAATCAATAACTATATAATCAGTTCCATCACTATCTATTCTATCTATTCGACCTCTAATCTTTATTCCATCTATTTCAGTTACAAAATCTCTTTCAATGTCAACTATATCTGTTTCGATTTTTTCCTGTTCTTCTAAGAAGATTTTGAGTATTTTTTTAGCTTCTTCATAATCTCGTTTTTCATCAAGCTCAGATTCATAACCTTTTGGATCCCAATATCTTTCCAACAACTTTAAAGCAATTTTATGGTCTAGTTTTTTACCATCTTTTTTCATTTTAGTCAGTTCTTCTACAACATTATGAATTGCTGCACCAAAATCAAAATAATATTTTGGCTTGCTTGGTATATGAAGTAAATAACGGTAGAAGTAGTTTTTAGGACATCTTTCATATGTGCTAAATTGAGAAACACTATAAACTGGATTTTCCTCAGGAGTTATTTTTTCTTTATCAATAGCACCATTCTTAATCTTTTTTATTATTTCAAAATCCGGTTTCTTGATTTTTGAGATGATTTCTTTTTCTATATCTACATCCTCATTTATAGCTTTGGCCATCAAAAGTATCTTTTCTATAGCAAAATTATAATCACCAACTCTTAGAGCAGAAATAGCTTCTTTCATAAGCATAGTATGTATCTGTTTTTCAATAGTTGTTTCTTCAACATCCATTTCTTCAACTTCCACAGCTTCAAAATTGATATTTTTATTAGTTTGATAGTCAATCTCATCAATGAATCTTGAAGGTCTAGAATCTGTTTTATTATCACCATATCTTTTGGCATAAGTAATAATTAATTTTTCCTTTGCTCTAGTCATTGCAACATAAAAAAGTCTTCTTTCTTCTTGTATGTGAATTTCTTTATCATCAAACTTGGATTTAACACCTTTAATCAACTCATTTGGAATGACAAATTTATCTCTTCTATGTATGCTTGGTAATCTTCTTTCTACTAAATCTGGTATGATTACTACAGGGAATTGTAGTCCTTTAACCCCATGAATAGTAGAAATATTTATAGAAAATTCATCAACTTCTTCTTCCTCTATTTCAAAGTTAGAGGCGTATGAAAGATAATCCACAAGGTCATCTAGATCCTTATTTTGATAAATCCT
>CAYFUJ010000005.1:0-1897 GCA_964346485.1 Candidatus Woesearchaeota archaeon | reverse complement strand
CCGATCATTAGGCATTCTTCTGGTTTTAGTTTTAATTTTTTCAAAACATATAGAAAGGGTTTTTTATTAGGTTTTTGTGTTTTTGTGTCATCAAAGGTTATTACAAGATCGAATTTGTTTTGAATTCCCATTGCAGCCAGTCTTATCCATGCTTGTATTCTTGGTGCATCTGTTAGAATAACTAGCTTGTATTTTTTCTTTAGCTTGTTTAATGTTGGTATGACATTTGGATAAGGGTATAATAATCCTTCTTTCACTCTTCTGTATGCAGCTATTCCTGATGCCATTATTGCATAGTCTATTCTTCCTATTACTTTTTTAAGAAAGACCTGGAATATTCTTTGATATTCAAAACCGTACTTGTGGTACAATTGGAATAAAATTTTCATTCCTCTTTTCTTTTTTATTTTCAGTCCTGCTTTTATCATTGCTTTCATGGCTGCTTCGCAGCTCAGTTTTTTCATTCTCATGAAGTCTATCAACGTGTTGTCTAGATCGAAGATGATGGCTTTAATCATGATAAAATATAGAAAGTCAAGATTTAAGAATTATTTTTTCTTTCTATCTTTTAATTCTAATACGATGTTTTTTATCCCACCATTTACTTCCTGAACTTCTCTTGTTTTCCCAAGCTTTTCTTGCTCCCGTTTTTCGTCTTTTCCATTTTTCGTGTCGTCTCTTAAAAAATTTCTTAGCTTCTTTTGGATTTTTTGCTTTGTAGGTAATTGCATGACATGAAGCACAAATATCAACTAGATTGTCTGAGGAGTTATTATTATGATTACCATTTATATGGTGTTTATGAAATGTAATAGACATATCCTCACCACAGACAAGGCATCTCTTTCGTTTACCTAATTCTTTTTTCCATCTAATTAACAAAGAACTAACTGCTTTACTATTTCTTGTTATCCAATGTTGTTTTTTCATAATAAAAATATAGAAAAATCAGGATTTAAGGATTATTTTTTATCTTTTAAAAATAATTATAATTTATGTTATCCTTAACCTTCTACGGCGGTGTAAACGAAATAGGTGGAAACAAAATATTATTAGAAGATAGAGGAACTAAGGTTTTTCTTGATTTTGGAATGAGTTTCACTCAAGCAGGAAAGTTCTTTTCAGAATTCTTGCAACCTAGAAAATTAGGTGGTGTTGGAGATTTTATTGAATTTGGTTTGCTGCCTGACTTGAAAGGTCTATACAGACAAGATTATCTGAAGCGTATGGGAAGGAAAAAAGAAGAAAAAGAATATGCTGGTGTTTTACTATCTCATGCCCATGCTGATCATGCAGCTTATATTCATCATTTGAGAAAGGACATTAAAATCCACTGCTCAAAGGAAACCTATGCTATTTTGAAAGCTCTAAATGATACAGCCACTGGAAGCTTTACTGATTTGGTTGAATTCAAAAAATGTTTTGAAACCTATATCAACAAAAAAGGTAAAATAAGCAAGAAAAATAAAAAGAGCCATCCGGAAATTGTCATAGATAGGGAATTTAATAAATTCGATTTTGGCAAGAAATTTAAGATAGATAATATAGAAGTAATTCCTTTTAATGTTGATCATTCTTTGCCTGGAGCAACGGGTTTTATAATTCACACAACATCTGGAACAGTTGTTTATACAGGTGATTTTCGTTTTCATGGAAGGAGAGAGAAAGAGACAATCAAATTCATGGAAGCTTGCAAGAAAGCTAAACCAGATGTATTGATCATAGAGGGCACTAGGATTGATGAGGAGAGCTCGAGAAAGGAGGCTGATGTTGAAGACGAGGTTTGCACACTAGCTTCCAAGTCAAAAGGAATAACAGTTTGCAATTGGCCTGTGAGGGATACTGACAGGCTGATTTCTTTTTTGAATGCTGCAAAAAAATTGGACAAGACTCTTAC
>CAYFUJ010000004.1:0-3656 GCA_964346485.1 Candidatus Woesearchaeota archaeon | reverse complement strand
AAACTAACATCAAAACCATCTCTTCTTAAAGAAACTATTGTTGAAGCAAAAGTACTTGCAACCATGAGTGGGTCATATTTTTTATTGAATTTTTCAAACATATCCGAATATCCACTTTTTATAATCTGATCTGCCATTTGTTTTGGGAGGATTTTTGAAAATCTCTTTGATTTTTGTTCCCATGTTTCAGGCAATTTTATTTTTGATAAAAAAGCTTTTGTTATTATAACAGTTTCTAAATCAGTTTCAGGGTACATTCTTTCTCCGCCTGGAAGGGGTCTTGTAAACTCTGTTGTTCCATCTTCTTTTGCAACTCTTGTTTCTTGTTTTGATTTTTCACCTTTTGCTATTAATTCTTGTTGTCTTTTTATCTCATTTTCAATTATCTCAGATATCATATCAAGTTCTTGAACACCTTTTATCTCAACTCTTGCTCCTTTATCAATAGAAACATTGATGTCTTGCCTTGTTACTCCAATTCCTCTTTGACTTTTTCCAGTAGATCTTATTATCATTCCCAATTTTTCAGCCACTTCTTTAGCATGCTCAGGATTTTTAATATCTGGAGCTGTTCCAATCTCAATTAAAGGAATTCCTAATCTGTCTAATCTGTATGTAATCTCATTGTCTTCTTGTTTTACTATTCCAGCAGACTCTTCCTCCAAACAAATATTAGTTATTCCTACTTTTCCTTGAGAAGTTTCTAATACTCCATTCAATCCCACAATTGCTGTTCTCTGAAAAGCAGCTGTGTTTGAACCATCTATAACAGTTTTTCTCATTATATGGATTTCATCTGGTATTTCTGCTTTTAATAACAAAGCTATTTTTAAAACAATTTCTAATGCCTCTTTGTTTATTGGCATTGGTGGCTCTTCATCTGTTTCTATTAGACAGGTTTCATCAGAATAAGAATTATAAAAGAAAGTTCTGTCTCTTAGGTATTCATATACAGCAGCCACATCTACTTGTCCTAATTCTCCTGCAACTGCTCTTAATTTTCTTTTTATTAATGATATTGGTTTTATTTCAGAGAATCTTGGTTTACAATTGCAGAATAATTTTGTTTTTGTGTTTAATCGATTATGAATTTCTATGCCGCATTTGAATCCTATTTTTTTATAATCAGTCATTCCTACACCAAGAAAGTATCTAACTCTGTTCTTTCTGTGATTTCACCAACAATGTTAGTTAGCATCATATCTCTAACCTTTTCCAAATCTTTAGTATGTCCTAAAATCCAACCTAATTTTACATAAGCTGTTTCAGGAAACATGTCTTCAGCAGGAATTGCTTTAGATTCATGAAATAGAATTCTTAAATTTGTATAAACATTTGGATTAATTCTTCCATAAATTGTCTGTGGTGCAATAACAACTGGAATTCCGTCTTTTATTAATTTTTTAATTGGTTTTATCCAAGTTTTTTCAGCAAAAGTAGGAACATGACCCATTCCTGTTCCCTCAATAACAAATCCTTTGTATCCTTTTTTAACTAGAAACTCTAATATGTCTGGTTCACTTCCAGGATAAGATTTTAACAAAGCAACCTTAGGTTCAAATTTTATATCAGCTGTAACTTTTTCATCTTTTCTTTTTTTATGATTATTGTTTAAAATATCAATTTTTCCGTTTGGCCATATTTTTGCTAAAGGAACCTCATTAATACTTCTAAAAGCATCCCTTCTTGTAGTATGCATTTTTCTAGTTTTAGTTCCTCTCATGAAAAAACAATAATGGTCGTCTATAGTAGCATGCATACAAATCCCAACTTCGCCTATATCAGAAACAGACGTATGTGCAGAACATATTAAATTCATGAAAGCATCACTGCTTCCTCTATCAGAAGACCTTTGAGATGCAGTAAAGACTACGGGCTTGTACAAATTCTTTAACATAAAGGACAAAGCAGCAGAAGTAAAATGTAAAGTATCTGTTCCGTGAGTTATTATAACTCCTTGGTTTTTGTTTAACTCTTTGGCAGATATTTTAGCTAAGTTTTGCCAGTCTTTATAATCTAAATCTTCAGACATTTTTTTAACAGGCGATAAAATATTTTTTATATTAACTATGTCTTTTAATTCTGGAATGTTTGTTAATAATTCTTCTGGTTTTTCTAAAGCATAAACTCCTCCAGTCCTGTAATCAACCCTAGAAACTATGGTTCCACCTGTCATTATTAAAGAGATTTTAGGTTTTTTGGGATCAAATTTTATTTTTTTAACTTTTTCTTTTCCTAACTCAAAATCTACTTCTTCTTTAACTTCTTTGGGTTCTGGTTTTTTGCTTTTTTTTACTTTTATTCCTTTTTCACATCTTATTCCAACATTATATCCATTATCTAACTTTAAGACAATGCAATTACCGTCTCCCATTTCACTTCTAGGCATTAATAATCCTTCATATTTTCTTTTGCCTTTAATTACAGAAATTCTATCCCCAATTTTGATTCCTTTCAAGATCTTTTTAACTTCAGTAGAATAATTTTCAAGCATAATAAGAATTATGGGAAATAATATATAAATTACCCTTTTGGTAAAAGGCCTAGATGATTGGCCATTTTTTCAGCATCTTTTAATCTAAAATTTTCATAAGACAACACTCTCACGTAACGAACACCTTCAAATCTTGCACTTTCAAAAATAGTTGCAAGTACTTGGTTTTCTCCATTTTTATTTTTCGGCTTAAGAATAACACATGTTTTTGAAACCCCATATCTTCCTCTATTTCTGTTACTTCTTTCTCTGATTGCGCGTCTAATAATAAAATCTCGTTGTTCTCCATTAAAAGGAAGGGATTTTTCATAAATGGAAAAGGAAGACTGTGAATAAAATGATGTCTTATTTTTTTCAGGCTTACCTAATCCAATATCTTCACTTAACCTTTCTTTTGAAGGTGAAAATGTATGTTGTGAAGAGTTAATTTTTGTCATAACAAATATTCAATAGAAACAAATTTAAGCTTATTTCAGGGGTGTAACCTTTATTCCTTTATCCTTTTTTTCCATAAGTTTTTTAAATTTACATTTAGGACAGGTTAACCATCTAACAAACCTTCCATCTATTATTATAGCATCTTCCCCACATCTGGGGCATGGAATTCTATCGCTTTCTTTTGGAGGTTCTATTTGTTTTAAAGCCATTAATAAACACCTTTTCTAATTTCTACATGAATATCTTCATGTATATTTGGAAACTTAGTTGAAAGTTCTTGCATATCAAGTATCATTTGAGGTTTATTAACAAAACAAACTTGATCTTCTAATTTTGCTTCCAACTTTTCATTAATATTATATCTTTTTGCTTTTTTTAATGTTAATTTACAAAATGGATACTTTAATCTAAACAGCCTATCTATCATAACGTCTTCTAATCTTCCTATAATTATGGAGCTATTTAAATCAACAGCCACAACCTTTTTCAATAGTTTTCTGGCCTTTTCTTTACTCTTTTCTATGTTAGAGTACCATCTGTCTGGTAGAGTTATATCGCCTTCAGATATCATACTAATAATTAAAACAAGAAAATATATAAAATAATAGATAAAATGGTTGATTTAGTTGTTGAAACCATTGGTTGGATGGGTATGTTTCTTGTTTTAGGTGCATATTTTTTAATTACTTTTAAAAAATTAAATGTAGAATCTAAATTATATCAT
>CAYFUJ010000003.1:0-5243 GCA_964346485.1 Candidatus Woesearchaeota archaeon | reverse complement strand
ATAAAAATTAGATATATGTAAGTTTTTTAAACATTGTTTCTCCCAATAAAATTAAAATCAGCCCCACGGGAAGGGTTTTCAAACCCGGCCAGAACGAATCTGGTGGCTGCGGAGTGGGGGGAGTTAAAGCTGAAAGATAAGGGCATAAAATGTGGTTTTGATTAAGAATTCAGTAAACAATAAAGGTTTATAAAATTTACTATTAACGTTTACACAGGTAATAAAATGCAGTATCTACTGGAATTAACGAAAAGAGGTAAGGGGGACTTGTTAAGTCACATTTCAAAGTACGATTTCGGTGGGCATATGGTTTGTGGACCTTGCCCAATGAGCCCATGTAGAATTACTGCCAAACCTAAACACTATCCGCTATAAGTAGAGCCCTTACTCTATAACCTTTGATTTAAATAGTGGTATCTATGGATTCTGATTCAGAAAAGTTAAAATTAAGTCCTTTTTCTCATATATTTACAAAAGATAAAAATGTAGCAGTTTATAACTCACTCAACCAAAAGGTATTTTATGGCGATAAGAGTTTGCTCACCTTTTTGAATAAATTTAAAAAGGCCATAGCACCCCCTAAAAAATTTTTATACGCCAAAAAATTAAGCGAAGCGGGAATATTGGTTCCTGAGAATTTCGATGTCAATGTTCCCTTAAATAAAATACGAAATCTCATTGATAAACCCAATATAGATTCTCTCTATATAGTGACTACTGATAAATGCAATTATGCTTGCAAATACTGTTTCATAGAAGAAAACATGCCATCAAAATATAAATTTACATTCATGACTGAAGATGTTCTCAAACGTGGTATAGATTTGTTTGCCCGTTTACAAACAGATAACAGAATTGGCGAAAGTGAAATTATTTTTTATGGCGGCGAACCGTTATTGAATAAAAATATAGTATTTTCTGGAACCAAATATTTGAATGAAAAGGTGGGTACCGGGGAGATAAGAAAATTAAATAAAATGATATTTACAAATGGTTCCTTGGTAACGGATGATATTGCCAAATTTTTCTTTGATGAGGAGATAAGTGTTGGAATTTCCATAGATGGCTGGAAAGATATACATGATAAAATGAGAATCTACCCTACAAGTCAGGGGACCTTTGAGAAAACCATTACGGGATATAAAAACCTGAAAAAGGCGGGATGCCGTACAGGAATTTCGTGCACAGTCTCTACGCACAATATAGACATATTAGACAAGGTCATCGAATATTTTGCAACAGAATTAGAATGCAAATTCGTTAGCCTAAACCCACTCTTTGATCTTGGAAACAAAGAGAGATTAACAAAGGAATTTCTGGAGCATATGGCAAATAAGATAATTGATGCATATGAAATTTCAAGAAAATATGGAATATATGAAGACAGGGTCACGAAATTCATAGAACCCTTTGTAGAGGAATACATAAGGATTGTGGATTGTGCCGGGTGTGGGAGGCAAATAGTTTTATCCCCGGACGGACAAATAGGTACATGCCATGCGTTTTTGGGAAATAAAAAATTCTTCTGCGGGAATGTTAACCAGAAGGATTTCAACCCAAACAAAAATGAGGTATTTATTGAATGGAGTGGGAGGTCACCCTTCAACATTTCGCACTGTCAAAAATGTCCGGCTCTTTCTATATGTGGTGGCGGATGTCCATATAATTCTTATGTGAGGAAAGGTAGCATCTGGGAGATAGATGATAGAATATGCTATTTAGCCAAGGCAATATTAGAAAGGATGATCTGGGAAAGCTTTGAAAACATTAAAGGAAAAGACAGGTGTAGAAAGAGTAGTGAAACAGGCAAAAAAAGAACTTCCGCACCTTGGGTGTTGAGGGGGGTTTAAAAGGATTATAAACTGCCCTGATTTAATTTTTGAAGTTCGTTTTCAATTATATCTGCATTTTCAGGGTCGCTTAGAATATCGTTACACAACTCACATGCATAACCGTATCTTTCGCTTATTATTTCCGGTTTATATCTTTTCGTTATTTCGCACATTTTCTCTATCCCATCAAAATCAAACATGCCAGCAAGGGCCTTTATTAAAATATCCTTATTTGCCTTGTTAATCATGTTTTTTAAACTATGGTCAGGGAAATGTCCCAGTCTTAACTTCTTTGCTCTAAAATCGCCACAACAGATCATTGTTTCACCGCTCGGATAAACAACTATGACTTGTCGGGAGTAATCGGCTATCTGCGGGCACTTTGTGTATAGATGTTTGCCGTTCTCCTTATAAAACGATCTATCCAATTCGTAAGCCGGGAACTCTTCTAAATTGATGTTTTTACACGCATTTCCTACACGGAATATTGGTAATCTGGTAAATTTTAGTGTTTTGTTATCAGACCCTAAATAAAAATCATCTTCCTCTTTTTTGATTATTTCAGCATTAATTGCCTTTGCTACGGTTTCCGCCATTTCCCCGAGTAGATCAAAATTACTTCTCTGGTACATCCCGACTATATTCGCATTCAAATCTGCATCAAGAGAAGCCCTTATAGCATCTGTAACATATTCTAACTTTACATATTCCTGGTGATAAGGATCTATGCTGAATTCAATCACATCAAGACCTGCTTCTTTTAATTCCCTTGCCTTCCTTTTTGCTGCTTTTTTGTCAGAACCCCAGAAGCCATTGGTTACAATATTTGACTTTATTCCTTTGTCAGAGCTATATCTCAACACAGATAAAGTATCCTTATACCGTAAAAAGGGCTCCCTGCCGGCAATTCCGATCGAATCAATCCCGATATCGCATACCTGATCAATCAAATCGTGAAAGGCATATGTATCCATTTCTTCCTCGCTTTCGTATGATCCTAAACAACAATGCCTGCAATTGCTATTACATTTAGCGGTTGTCAGTAGAATGAGAGCTTTTGGTTTATAGAACATTTCATTCTGATACTCAGTTAACCTTTCAGAAACAATACCTGAATCTCCACGTGATTCTGTAATGATCATCCCCTCCTTAGAACCGCTATCATTCTCCAGCTATCTTTACTTTCGTCCAATTTTCTTTCCAAATCAAAATCTCCGTAACATTCTAAAAATTCAAAGCTTTTTTCCTTACTTACAATATCTTTAAATTCTTCCGGGAGCAGCACACGAATCCTGTGAGAGCTTTCAATCCTGTCTGTCTTTTTATCGTCTCTTACGTCAAGAACCACATCTATCTGATGTATCCTGTTATTTTTTGAACTCGCAGGATATCGATGGAGTTGTGTCCTTACTTCAATATCTCCTTTCTTCATTATCCATCCGTTATTTAACTCACGGGAAAAATTTCCGCCAAACCAGTAATTTGGATTGTCAAGGTCCACAATGTATACGTTCCCACTTTCCAAAACCCCGGCAACAGAATTGAGGTGGGAAAAATATTCCTCCTCATCCAACAAATACGGCAGGCTGTTTCCCATACAGATTGCAGAGTCATATAACCTATCAGTTTTGAATCCCCTCATATCAGCTCTTGACAATACTGCTTTCAAACCACTTTTATTGAATTTCCTTTTCGCGTATTCCAGCATTTCGGAAGACAGGTCAAAACCGCCTATTATGAAGCCTTTTTTTGCCAATTCAATTGAATGCGTGCAAGTCCCGCAGGCTATATCAAGAACGGAATTTACTTCTTTACACGAATGTGTTTTAAACACATTTTCCAGAAAATCCACCTCACCCTTTATATCTCTGTAATTAAATGCTATGTCGTAATATTTTGGTACGTTGTAAAGTCGAGGTATCATGAAAAAACTATTTTTTTAAAATTTATAACCTTTAAGGTATAAAAATACGGTTATTTTTAAGGTTAATAACGATTTTTATTATTTATTGTTCAATAGCAAATTATGCTCAAAAATCTGTATAAAAAATTTTTCGGAAGCTATGAAAACTTGAGAATAGAGAATGTTAATGTCCTGGGGGACACCACAGCCGATGTTGTGTGCAGGCCTCCGGGGAAAGCAATGAATGATGTTTACAGGCCTCCTTATCCGGGTTACAGTACATTGTTTCCTAGCATGGTGATTATACCATCCATACCAAGAGAGAAATTCACACTGGTCAAGGTTGAAGCGAGGAGAGGGGACGGATCAGTTCTGAACAGGATTTACGACATACCATCCTATTGCGCTGATGGGATAATAAGACATCTTAAAAATTACGAGGGTGCGGAAGTAAAAGTTAAGATGAGGAACAAGCTGCCCAGGAGACTGCCTCACAAGTTATAAGCTTGCCAGGGTTTTATCCCCAATTGGGTTTTTATAAATAACGTTTTTACCATTAGTTATTATGACAGAAACGAAAAACCTGTACAGGCTCCCCTTTCGCAAAAACGTGAAGACCAAACCCGAAAGCAGCCCCACGCACAAAGGCCCCGCAAGGCACTCAATCGATTATACAATGAAAGAGGGAACGAAAATTCTGGCAGCCGCGGACGGGAAGGTCGTGAAGGTAAAGGACGATTCCAACGAGGGCGGCCTGGGGGAAAAATACAGCAGCCCAAAGGGCCTTGAAAAATACATGAACAGAATCCATATGAAGCACGCCAACGGCGAATATTCAGGCTATTACCACATCAGGCACAGAGGCTCCTTAGTTAAAAAAGGCCAAAAAGTAAAGGAAGGCCAGCCCATCGCCCTCTGCGGGAGCACGGGATATTCAGAGGGCCCCCACCTCCATTTCATGGTCTGGAAAAAAATCAATCCAAAAAAAGGAAAACCAGACTGGAAGACCCTCAGGATAAGATTCAAGAAATAAAGGGTTCTGCAAGCATTAGTTGAAACCTTCGAAATTTTGGATAAAAAGGCTTATGGGCAAGGATTTTAAACTCAGTTTTTCTATTATTAAACATGGCCGGAAAGAAGAAAGAATCCGGACTGACGGAAAAGGAGAGGAAGATCTCCGAAGAAGTTCTGGAAGACGTTAAAAAGGAAATAAAGGAAGACGCTCCTGAAAAGAGGAAAAAACGCGGAAGGATCTACGGCCTAGCGAGCATATTTTTTGGCGGTGCCGGTCTTTTCATACCCCAGCCGTTCTCCGCGCTCGCAGGTTTAATAGCATTGATCCTTACCAGGAACGCAATAACCAACAACCAGAGGATCCTGGGCCTGATCGGCGGCATACTGGGTCTGCTGAGCCTCATATCATTTGCCTTCTCGGCCGGCTCTGTAGCGAACTGGCTGGGTTTGGTTTAAACATAAGGGTTTTAAAGCCTGGTTCGAATTTTAAATAG
>CAYFUJ010000002.1:0-5912 GCA_964346485.1 Candidatus Woesearchaeota archaeon | reverse complement strand
TTGTAACTCTTCTTTTAAAGAGTCAAGTTTATTTTTTAATTCTAATGGTATCTTAGGCTCTAAAGATTCAATATAACCTATAACTTTATCGCATTCTAATATAAGTTTTTGTAGTAAAGATTCGGCTTGTACTTCCTCTGTTTTGTATGGAAAACCAACTAAAGGTAGTTTTATGTTTAATTCTTTTTCAACATCACCTCTAATTTGACTATAACTTTCTGCTAATGCTTTTGCCTGTGATTTTATTTTATAAAAAGACGGTCCAGTTGGACTAAAACCATAAACTTGTTCACCTTTTATGTCAAATTCTTGTAATCTGTAAGAACTTTCGATTATTTGTTGTGCTTGTTTTTTCATAGATTTAAAATAACCCAGAATTGCCCCCATATTTGATTTTTCCATGATTTTAATAGTTGTCCAAATTTTAAATCTTTACCACTTTCGGTGGTTACAAACCAATATGTCCTTTTCTTAGAAAATACCATAATGAAAATCATATTTGAGAATGAACATGATGATATGCTTTTTCTGGATATGTGCAAGACTATAGCTAAAGTTTTAGAGGAGAACGAGAAGCTTATAGCTTTTTAATTAGAAGCTTCAAAATATTTAGAGTAAACATCAAACCTTTCTTGTATTTTATTACAGGGCTCAATAAGAAGGCATTTTTTCATTTGAGACTTAAAAGATTTAAACTCATTTTTTATAGTTTCCCACCCAAAAAATTCGATTAAGAAAAGTTTTTTATGAGATATTTCAAAATCAATTAGAAGGATACCTTTTACAGAACGGACATCTATTATTGGTTAGTTTAACATCACACCATACACACTTTATTATTTCCCTCATATATGAATTGTAGGACTCGGCAAAATTAAGAATTTGTATGATTATTCATATATTTTAAATCTTAATTTTTCCATATTTTTAGTATGGTAAAAATAACTTTCTACGGTGGTGTTAAAGAAATTGGTGGAAATAAGATTCTATTGGAGGATGGAGATACTAAGATTTTTCTTGATTTTGGTATGAATTTTGAACAGCATGCAAAATACTTTACCGAGTATATGCCTCCTAGAAAGAATTCCTGCATAACGGATATGATTTATCTAAGATTGCTTCCAAAAATAAATGGAATATATAGAAGGGATTACTGCAAACATATGGGTGTAAATCATGAAGAAGATAACTTTGTAGACGGCGTCCTGATAAGCCACGGACACATAGACCATGTAGGTTATGTGCATTTTCTAAGAAAAGATATACCAATTCATGTAAGTAAGGAAACAAAGGTAATAATGGAATTATTCACTAGGACTGGTGCAGGTGGTTTCTATGAATTATGTGACTTTAAACCAAGTTTTGAGCTTATTACGAAAAAACGTGGTGATGGCTTAAAGAGAAGGGATGCTAAGAACGGTGTGGAGAAAAGAGAATTGAAAGTCTTTGAGTTCGAAAAGAAGTTCAAAATAGGAAATTTAGAGGTCATTCCATATAAAGTCGACCATTCTTTGCCTGGAGCCACAGGTTTCATCATTATTACTTCAGAAGGTCCAGTTGTCTATACAGGAGACATTAGATTCCATGGCAGACATAAGGACTGGAGTGACAAATTTGTGGATGAGGCTATAAAAGCCAAACCCGTTGCTCTGATTTCGGAAGGTACAAGAATAAAGAAAAGCGACAATAGAACAGAAGATTATGTCCAAACTGAAACTACTAAATGTATTAAGGGTAAAAAGGGATTGGCTATCGCTAACTTTCCCATAAGGGATACTGAAAGAATGCTTACATTTTATATTACTGCCGTTGATAACAAAAGAAAGCTTGTGATAGAATACAGACAGGCTATGTTATTAGACCTTCTAAAACAACAGGGAGTTAAAGGGCTTCCTGATTCAAAAGATGAGAACATAAGGATATTCTATCCAAAAAAGAGTTGGGGTCTTATCGGAAGGGAGGATTTTCCTGAAGAACAAGTTATAAAGGATTACAAGTCTTGGGAAAGAACCTATGTTTCGGCAGAGAATGTTATAAACGCCAGTGAGATCCACGAGAATCAAGATAAGTATGTCATGTTTATGAATTATTTCCAGTTAAATAACCTTCTTGATATAAAACCTGTGAAAGGTAGCGTTCATATAAGGAGTATATGTGAACCTTTCTGTGAAGACATGGAACTTGACCAGAAAAGGGTTAATAACTGGCTTAGATTGTTTAAACTTTACCCTGAAAAGAAATTCCACTGTTCTGGACATGCCACAGGGGCTGCCATTGAGAATATGATAAGGATAATTTCACCGAAAGCATTGTTTCCAATTCACACAGAATATCCAGGAAAGTTTAGAAAGTTTAAAGGCAGAACTAAAATGGTTAAATTGGGAAAATTTTATAAAATTTAATAAATATTTACATGCATAAGTTACTTGACTATATAAATAAATCTTTTGAGGAGACACCGAGAATTACAAGATGATTTTTAAAACATTTATATTTTTCTTATGTCTATATGAATATATGAGTCAAGAAGAAGTTTACAAAATTCTCAAAGATTTGGGAGGATTTGCGACTACAAAAGAAATTCGTGAAGAAGCAAAAAGAAAATTCCCGAATTTATCCTTACATATGTATGTATATAGACGATTAAAAAAATTAGAGAAATATGGTTTTGTGAAAAGAATAGCAGGTTATAAAAAAACAAAATGGAAAATAGTCAGAAAATATCGTTAATTTGGTATAAATATGGTATCTAGAATCCAATCACTTTTAGAAGGAAGGGAAGAAGTAATAGACTATAATAAATTAGTCAAAAAACATCGATGGATAATAAAAAAGAAAAACAAATGTATATTAAGCCCAGATAGTGATGGTTTACTATGTGGATTATTCTTGTCTAATTATCTTAATTGGGAAATAGTAGGATTTTATGATGGTAAAGTTATGTTATTAAAGAAAGATGTTTCTTGTAAAGATTGTGTATTTTTAGATATAGAGGTGTTTAGAAAATCTACAAAAAGTATAGGACATCATATGTTACAATATAATAAGAGAAGGAAACCAAGCACTTGGAATAATTTCGACAACTGTATTCAACCAAACAATATGAGAGATTATGATGGATATCATGATTTTAGATTAAAATATCCTTTAGCAACAATTCATCTTTTAATTGGAATAATTGGCTCAAAATTAAAAATTAAAATACCGGAAAGTGCAATATGCGCATTATTATTTACAGATGGCACCTTTAATGTTTTGTTTAAATATCCTGAAAATGTTTTGAACTGGCTTAATTTTTTAAAGGCAAATGAAAAAAATAGTCCGCTGAAAAATGTTTTTGAAAATAAAAAATACTCTGTCTTTTCTTTAATGGTTGCTATGGATAATTTTTTTAGAGAGAGAGATAAAATTAGTGTTCCTAGAGAAAGGGGAGATAGATTAAGAATATCAAAAACCGATGGAACACTCTATAATTTTATCAAAAATAAAGAAGGAACTTACGATATAAAACAAGACGCAAAAAATAGAATTGTTAGATTCATTAAACTTTTATCTCGTTTAACAAAATGGGTATATATAGAAGATAGATGGACATGGAAAAACTTGAATTTTTATAAATTTACTAAAAGAGATTTTAGTAGAGATAGATTAAGATTAAATAATAGAAATTTTGATAATTTCATTTTAAAAAATCCACTAAGTTGGGCTATGACAAATGGTCAAAATATAGAATATACACTTGAGCAGCCAGATAAATTACCCTAAAAAAAAGATTTTAAAGAATTCTCAATTTTTTCCAATCTTTTATTGGATATGTTACAGTATTCCTTTGAAATCTCAAAACCAATAAAAATTCTTCCTAATTTTTTAGCAGCTACAGCAGTTGAGCCACTACCCATAAAAGGGTCTAAAACAATACCGTTCGGAGGACAAAAACATTGAATAAAATCAAATGGAATTTGGTCTGGAAACGGAGCTGGATGTTTTCTTTTTAAAGGGTCTTTATCTCCAGCCATTAAGTAATTCCAAATAGTTCCTCTACATTTTTTCGGATTTATTGCTCTTTTAACAGTTTTAGTTGTTGTACCATCCGTTCTTCTGTTGCCACTTCCTGTCATTACTTTTCCACCATGTTTTGATGGTATCATTAATGGTTTTTTATTGAAATATTGAGGTTTTCTTCCTTTCAAGAAAATAGGCATATATTCATGGTCTACCCTAAATCTATATTTCCACCATGCACCTTCTGTACCATATTTTCTGTAAATAACGCACTCAAATAATTTAAACCCAATATCACACCAATCTAATATTGTTTTAAATGATGTGAGTGTTTTTCCAAAATTTTTTGTTTGGTCTTGAATTACCATTACTGCTATTCCTCCATCTTTTAAAATTCTAAATATTTCTTTTCCTGTTTTATGGAGATTAAAGGAGAAACCTTTATATTTTCTAATAGAATCATATGGTGGTGATGTTATAATTAAATCAACCGAATCTTTAGGTATTTTTTTCATGCCTTCAATACAATCTATACAATATATTTTATTAACTTCTAATTCTCCTAATTTTTTAGTCATTTTTATCTCCATTTTATTTTTTTTCAGCTTCCCTAAAAAATTCCTCTCTCATGTCTCTAATGTCTAGTTTGTTAAATAGTTTTTTAATGGTTATAATATCCTTTTTAAATTTCTTAAATTTGCTTGTGTCAGTTCTTTTTAAAACTTCAATATATAAATGAGCTATCTCATCAATACTCATCTTATCTATCCAATGATTGATGAAATAATCTGCATATACCATAAAGATTTTTTTAACCCTTTTCTCATTGAATATATGAGGCACTTCTTCAATAATATCCCTTACCTTTTCTGTTTGTTTTTCTTCTTTTTTATTGTAATCATTACTCATTTTCATAATTTCTAAAGGTTCTTCAAACTCTTTCTTTATTTCCCTCTGAAAAATTTTTGTAATGGTTTTCCAATTTGGTTTGAATTTCCATTTGTTTTTTATAATAACCTTATTTTTGATTAGAAACCTTATCTTCTCAGAAACTGTAGATTGTGCCTGTTTCGTTTTTTTCACAATTTCTTTTACACTATAACCTTCTATGATATAACATAGAACATCCATGACTTCTTTATTGTATCGGAAATTCCTGTATTTAGGCATATAAAAACCATTTATTTTATTGAACTTGATAAAATTCCATTTTCCTACATATTTTTTCTTGTATTCTTTTACTTGTTCTGTATCCTTTCAAAAAATAATGTGTTATCTCGTGATTTATAAGAGCATTAAAAGTTTTGATAAAATTCTTCCAATTTTTTGCGGATAAGTTGAATAGAAGAATATAAACTTTGTTGGGGTTGTAAAACTCCGCCAATATACCCCTCTGTTTGGAGAGAGAAACTCTCTTCTTCGGTCTAACTTTGAGGTAAACTTCAATCATTTTTTTAACCTTTAGACGTACATAATAAATAATAGATAAAATTGGTGAATCCTTCATGGTTTTCACTCTAAATTATCACCTATGGTGATAAATATATATAGTAGTCGGGATATATATTAATATGTGTTTTGTAGTGTATAGGTGTATTTTTTTTGAGTAAAATTAAAGAAAGAAGTGATTTAATTGATTAAGGAAAGTCTGGAATTATCTATTGATAGCTTAAAACATAGAAAAATTAGTTCAGCTTTAACAGTTCTAGGTATTGTTATTGGAATAACAGCAATTGTTTCTTTATTGTCTGTAGGTGAAGGTCTCCAGTATGCAGTTTCTAAACAATTAGAGGCTGTTGGTTCTGACAAAATAATTATAACATCTGGTTCAGATATTATGTCAGCTTTTATGGGAGAAGGTTTAAAAGAAAATGATGTAGATATGGTTGAATCTGAAGATGGTGTTGAAA
>CAYFUJ010000001.1:0-18885 GCA_964346485.1 Candidatus Woesearchaeota archaeon | reverse complement strand
GAGTTCATGATAAAAATGAATATGTTGAAATTAAAAGTTTGATTGATATAACAAAAATCTATGCTTTAACCGCTCTTGATTTTTTGAAATGAAATTAAAAAAATGTCTTAAGGGTCATTATACACTTAAAGAAAAATGTCCGAAGTGTAAGGAAAAGACCAAAGATGCTCATTACAAATTTATAAAAATAAAAACACGAAATAATTAAATTAACTTTTCTTGTTTTTCACCCAACAGAGCAACCCCATATTCACCATCAAAACCGGGCTTGACTTTTATTTTTCCTTCGCGATTTTTCAAAATTAAACCAACAAATTTTTCATCAAGACTCCTAATTAATTTTTCTTTTGGAACTTTCAAAAGAATGTTAAACTCATTATCAAACTCTTTTATTAAAGAATCATAAATTTCCCAGGATTCCCTGCTCTGCATGCTGATATTTTTTGCCAGAGCAATTATCTCATGCAAAGGCAAAAGCTTGTAAAAAGGTTTTGAGTTTTTCGATTTAAATCCTAAAGGATATTTTGAAATTTCTTCTACTCTGTTATCTACTCCTATAGTTAAAGGTCTTTTGCATACAGGACAAATTCCTCCAAGCTCTTTGGTTTTTTCAGGACTGCATGAAAACCCACAAAGCCGGTGTCCATCCCAGTGGTATTTTCCGTATTCAGGGGGAGTCTCTATCGTGGCCTTAAATCCTTCTCCTGTTCTTATTGCTCTTATTATTTTGTCATAAGTCAGTTCAGGAATTTCAAAAATTGTCGCCTCTCTTCCGATTCTCCACGGCCAATAACTATGCGCATCTGAGAAACTTACTATATTGGCTTTTCCAGAAGCAATTTCTTCAAATCGCCGGAGCATTGCAGGGTCAGCACTCATTCCAGACTCCACTGCATATATGTGTTTTACCTGTTCTCCAAATGCTTCTTTCAGACTATTAAATCCTGACTTACTTCCAAAAATTCCAAACCAAGGAGTCATGCAGTGCGCAGGAATTATCTCAATTCTACCATCAATTTTTTTAAGGGCCTCAGTAAATTCCTCAGCTGTCATGCCAAAAATAGGTCTTCCATCATAATCGATTCTCCCTTTACCTGTCAAAAATTTTGTAATTTCCTCTGCAATCTCTCTATTCGGAGCCAGAACAACCGGGTGGACAGCCCTTCTTTTTCCATTCTGAGAGTATAATAAACTTATTTCTGTCTGCCATAAAAAAGGAAAACCATTTGCAGTTCTTAAAATTCCGTTCTTGTCTTCGCTAAGCTTTTCATCAATTTCTTTCCTCCATAAAGGATGCTGAAAATCTCCTGTACCGAGCAAACCTAGACCTTTAATTCTTGCATATTTCTCGAGATTTTCTATAGAAATGTTTTTGCTCGTTGCCCTGGCATATTTTGAGTGAATATGTAAATCAGCGATAATTTCCATTGTTCAAAAACCAAGCCAAACTTTTTAAGTATTTAGTTGTTAAATAAGAAAAGCCCCTATAGTTCAGCGGATAGAACGCAACCTTGCGGAGGTTGAGACCGAGGTTCAAATCCTCGTAGGGGCATTTTTTACTCTACATAAACTACAGGAGGTTTCATTGCCAAAGGCCTGAGTATTCGGTAAGGTTCAATTACAATATTTGCGTGTTTTATCGGTTCATCTATTGTTGGAAGAGTCCATTCTTCAGCAGCATCTTCTCCTCTAAAATTATAAGCAGCAATTATGCTTCTCAAACTTGCAATATTTCGGTCATCCATATTAAGACTTGCTAAAATTGCAAGATATTTTACTCCAGCCCATATATTTTTTTTAGGATTTAATCTATCATCAAGAGTCTCATTGTTAATTAATGTTGTTTCATATTCTTGATGTAACAAGTCAGCTTCATTGACATAAAAATTATATTTTTTAAACAGCTCAGTCGATCTTTCGTAATTTTCTTGCTTCATAGCCCTAATTGCTGAACTATAAGCTTCTATCATATTTTTTCTTGCTTCTTTTAATTTATCATAAATGTCTGTCTCGTAAATCTTTAATCCCATTTTCTCAGCTGTTTCTGGTATTAATTGCATAAGACCTACTGCACCAGCTTTAGAAACAGCATAAGGATTACATCTAGATTCTGCATTCATTAATATGGAAACAATAAGCGAATCTAAATGAAAAATGTCTTTATGTTCTTCAATACTTTTCTTAATCATATAAATATAAGGTTTGGTCTTGGGATAATATTCTGCAATAACTCCTTCTAAATTTTGGTATTTTGGAGGTTCATTTTTTATTATGAGATAATCAATAGGGGAATCGGTGAATGTAAAGAAATAACCATCAAAACCTTCATTAAGATTGTCATAAAACTCTGCTAGGGACCTTTCAGATTTTATAAGTGGTGTAAATGTTAGGATTTCCTCGTAACTTTTTTCAGGGGTTTTTTTAAAAAGTAAATGTCCGGTAACCAAAAGAGTGAGAATAGATGCGCCTATAATTGGTATTTTTAGTTTACTGATTTTTTCCTTTAAATAATCTTTATTCCAAACCATTCTAATCAGTTCATATCAACGCTCTCCTCTTTTAATCAACAACTCCTGCATCAGTCACATTAAACACGGTCTCGTTTTCAGGAAGATTTGGCGAATCAATCATCTTTGCTACACGGCTTCCTGCTTTTCCTCTCCTCAGATAAATTCGATAAGTCGAGGCATGACCAACTATATGACCTCCAATAGCAGTGGTCGGGTCACCGAAAAGCTGTGCAGGATTTGCCATGACTTGATTTGTCACATAAACAGCGAGATTATATGTCTCTGCAATCCTCATAAGCTGGTGAATATATCTGTTGAGTTTTTGCTGTCGGTCTGCAAGTTGCCCTCTTCCAGAATACTCTGCTCTGAAATGGGCTGTAAGAGAATCTATAACAAGTAGCTTAATCGGCTCTTTGTTTTTAATCATCTCTGAAATCTTGTCAAGCAAAAGAATCTGGTGGTCAGAATTAAATGCACGTGCAACAAAAATATTTTTCAGAACTTTCTCAGGATTTGCACCGAGCTTTTCTGCAATTTGTTTTATCCTCGAAGGTCTGAAAGTTCCCTCTGTATCGATAAAAACAGCCTTTCCATTAATTCCTCCTCTATCGAGAGGAAGCTGGACATTAACTGCAATACTCAAGCCAATCTGGGTTTTTCCAGAGGCATAAGGCCCAAAAACTTCTGTAATAGCTCTACTTTCAATACCTCTACCTCCGAGAAGATTATCGAGATTCTTGCTTCCTGTTGTAATATAATTTATGCTTTCTCTTTTCTTTGCATATTCTGTGCCTTCGACAAAACCCAGGTCAAGCATTTTTCTAGCTGCCTGTATTGCTTTTCTCGCAACAGTAGCGCTAACTCCTGCAACCTCTGAAAGATCTGTCGGAGTCATGACAGCAAGACTCATTAAATCATAAATCCCTGCTGCTTCAAGCTTAGAAGACACTGCAGGACCTATTCCAGGAAGATCTGTAAGCTTTGGCTCTTTGTTTGGTGTTTTATTGGTTTTTTCAACCATAAATTCTAAAGATAAGAGATATTTATAAGGATTTATAGTCTAAACCACATATTGAAGAAAACAAGGATTATTTCTCAAGTTCCTTTATAAGCTCGTCAATCTCAACCTCTTTTATTCCATCAATGATAAACTCAAGGTTATTGAAAAAAGCGTTTTGTCTGACGTTTCCTGAAAAGACCATCTCTTTTCCCAAAATAGCTTCTTTTTGTAAAGATAATTTTTCTGGATTTTCAATTTCTGTAAAACCAAGTTCGTTAAGAGCTTCCTGAAACAAGACAGCCCTCATGGAATTTGTCCCGTCATCAATAACAAGAGTTAGCACTGCTCTTTTCTCAGGCACGACTTTTTCATGAGTTTCACAGGTAAAGGTCTCTCCTTCCTGATTTGCTTTTTTTCCGCATTCAGGACATACATGAAAAAACCTTGGTTCAAAAGCCTGAACAACGAATGCCCTTGCACTGACGTTTTCTCCTTTCTTAAAATCAGAAAGAGTTTTTTCCCTTAAAACTTTCTCTGTAACAACTTCTTCCAGAATCTCCTGGCTTGGTTTTATCTCAGAGAAATTTCCGAGATGCAATTCACTGTCCCTCATAGTGGCATTGGAAATTTCAACAGTAACTCCTTCCTTAATCTCCCCTCTTTCAACCAGCGCAACATGATTCGTGTCCCATAAAACCACCCTAATATTAGAGGAATCATCTGCTATCCAAAAATTAACTACTTTGGATTCTTCTCCTCTTTTCGTCATAAATGTCCGAACAGGAAAAAGATTAATCACTTTTCCAGTAACATTCACCCTCCTCATCCCAGGAAGAAGCTCATTTATTTTCAGTTTCTCATTTTCAAAAGAAATTCCAAGTTCAGAAGCAACGATTTGTGCAGCTCCTTCTTTGCTTATAAATCCTGCCAGTTTCGATCTTTTTTCCTCTACTCTTTTCTCGATTTCATCTTTTCCAATATCTGCTGATTTAGAAATTCTTTCAATAATCCTATCATAATTTCCCTCCACCATTCAGAGAAAAAAACCCCTCTGTTTTTAAGTATTGTTATATCAAAAGCTAAATTTTATAAATTTCTCTTTTCAAGATAAAATATGGGTATGGTAGCAATAAAAATAAAGATAATGCCTGAATCTCCTGAAACAGAGCTGATGAAAGTTGAAGAAGATATTAGAAAATTGATGGAAAAAAATGATGGAAAAAATCCTCAATTTGAAGTGCAGCCAATAGCTTTTGGCTTGAAAGCTCTGGTTGTTTTATTTGGTTGGCCAGAAGAAAAAGAATTTGAGGGATTTGAGAAAGATCTTCAAAAAATCAAGGGCGTAAGTTCTGTAGAAGTTATTGATATGAGAAGGGCAATAGGATAAAAAGAGTTTAATAAAATGTTAACCAGCGAACAAACAGAAAAGATAAAAGAACAATTGATAGCTCAGATAGAGAAAAGCTTTCCAGAAGACCGAAAAGAATTTGCAAAAAAACAGATAGAAAACATGAATTCTGAGCAGCTTGAAGAATTTCTAAAGAAAAATCAGTTGATAAAAACAGGGGAGGAGCCGAAAGGTTGTGTCTTCTGCTCAATTGTTTCTGGAGATATTCATTCTTATAAAATTGATGAGAACAAGAAAGCAGTTGCTATCCTTGAGATAAATCCTGTTTCAAAAGGTCATATGATAATAATTCCAAAAGAACATTTGTCTTCTTCGGGAAAGATTCCCGTATCTGTCTTTTCCTTGGCAAAAGATATTGCAAAAAGACTGAAAACAAAACTCAAGCCAAAAACCGTAGAGATTTCTTCTTCAAATTTGTTCGGACATGAGATAATAAACGTGGTTCCTTTATATGGGGAAGAAAAAATAGGAGAAAAGCATTCTGCAAAACCAGAAGAACTTGCAGAACTTCAAAAAATTCTGATCAAACCTCAAAAAATCTCAAAAGCAAAAAAGACAAAAGCGATTTCTAAAAAACCAAGTAAGAAAATCTGGTTACCAAAGCGAATTCCTTGATTTTTAGAAAATCAAATTTTTCAAATTAGTTAAAAAATTCTTTGAAGATCCTTCACATTGTCCTCCTTCACTCCCACTAGCTTCTCCTTCTAAGAATTCCATATAATTACAATTATTAGAATCTAATTTTCCTTGAATTCTCTCCCTCTTATTTACGTCTTTTTTACCTGTACGCATTAAATTTATCTCGTTTTCATTAAATGTTTTTTCAATAAGAATATAATTTTCTCTATCCTGATATTTTCCTTCAGGAATATTATATCCTATCACAGTTAAAGATTCACTATTCTTTTTTCTTAGAGAATATGCGAATTCACAATCCGCATTACAAACTGATTGAGGTACGTCAGATTCTATAGAATTGTTGCTCGTCAAACCGATAATAGTTTGAATTCCTGAAAAAATGACCACTATCGCTACAATTAATAAAAAGAATTTTAATGAGATTAAAGTAGAGGTTTTTGAATTTATTTTATATACAAACTTCATAGAAAAAATAAGAATTGGAAAAAAGAGTAAATATAAAATAATTAAAAGAAAATCTGGTAATCCTGCTAAAGATATTGGAATCGCTAAAAGCGAAATAATTAAAGCAGGGATAAAGATAGCCACCCATGCTTTTCCATATTTTTGTGAGAGATTATATTTTTTTGTAAAAAACTGCAATATTAAAGCTTGAATTGATACCCTCATTATAAAAATAATAACCGCAAAAACAATACTTGAAATAGCAAAAATCTGCAATCCTGAACTTATATCAGCCATAAAACAAATACCTCTTTAATTAAATTCTTTTTCATGACCTCCAATAGAAAATGTAATATATAAAATTATCTACCAAAGAGAATTCCATAATCCTATCTTCCAGAAATAGATTAAAATTAAAAAGCTTATGAAGAAAACTAAGGAGAAAGGTATTCCATATCTTATCGAAATCGTTTTATATTTTTTTCTTAATTTTTTTATCTCTTCTTTTTTTAATCCCTCCCATTTTGCTTTTATTGTTTTTTTACCAACCCTTATATCTCTGTATAACCAGTCTCCTTCTGTCAGCTGGTTGGTTTTTATTTTTCTTACCATGCATGCTTCATCAACAGCTTTTGCATAGACATAAAAATAAGGAAGAACAAAAACCAAAATTCCAAAAAAGAAAAACAGATTTTCATAAAATCCAAAAGCCATAATAATCAAACCCAAGAGAAGGATAGGATACAATAGTTTCTTGTTTTTTCTTAACTGAACACTGAATTCTTTTTTAAATCTCTTGAAATTTCTTAGGCTAAAATACACGCTGCTGGTCATGCTGTAAATCATTCCTACAAATAAAAATATGAATAAAAAACCAACAAAAATTTTCAGGTTAATTGAAAAAGTTTCTGAAAACGGAAGGATCGCTCCTAAAGAAATCAAAAGCTTTGCATCTCCTCCTGCAAAAAATCTTCCGTAATAAAGAAGATTCCCCAGAACAAAGAAAATTCCAAGCCCGATAAGTCCTTGATAAAAAAATCCAAAACTTTCTGAAAACAGGGAATAAAAAAACCGAAATCCGAGGGCAAAAATTATAAGGGAAAAATTGAGCCAGTTTGCTATCTCTCTGGTCCTTAGGTCCTGAATGGTTGCGAAAGCTATCCAAATAAGTGCCAGGATCACCAGAAAAATTATCTCAAAACTAAAACAACCCATGAATTAGAAAATATTTTTTTATTTATAAAATATGACTATTTGTTTTTCCTCGCTCTTTCTCTTCCGCCTTTTTTATAGGGGTGTCTCTTTTTTTCTTTTTTCTTATGCTTTTTTTTCTTCCTCTTTTCTGGAAAACTATACATAAACAAATAAGAAGAAGTTTCTTTAAATAAATTTTGAATTATTAACAGGTAATTGTACCACACTCTTCAATTCCATACTTAGTGTAATTGGCATTGGTTGAAAAGAACGAACAATTCCCTACCACCTCTTTAACTCCCCCAGGAAGTCCATCTGCTTTTAAGGTTCTATTTTGAGAGCAAAATCCATATTTATTTCCTGTGGCACATGCAGAAGCACAGGATGATTTTATGGTTTCAATATTGTCTGAAGGAATAAATGGGAATATTTTATCCCATCCCAACATAAAGCCTAATGCAAGGATAACTAAAATAATTACTCCGAGAATTATAAGAATGATTGCATTTGTGCTCAAACCCTGACCTCTTTTATTCAACATATTAAATTCAAGGTTATTTTGTTTAAAAATGTTTTTGTTTGTATTCTATTTTTGAAGATTATATCTTACTGATAAAGGACCTTTTTCTGCAGTTATATATTTTGATCCAGTTTTTTTGTCGTCTTTTACATTAAAAATTTTTTTTGTTTCTTCCTGTGTAAATCCAAGACTTTCATTATAAAAAGAAATTTTTTCTTTTGTAACCGATATACTTTCTATAATCTCCACGGAATTGAAACTGTTTTTAGCGTTCCGGTCTGAAAAATAAAAACTAAAAATTGCCAAGGCACATATCGCCAAAACTCCGATTACAAAAATTATTATTGGAATATCGCCGCGTTTATTCATTTTAATCATAAGTTAAAACCAAATTAACAGATTTATTTTCATTGAGAGTAATTCTTTGTAATATATGTGGTTTTTTAATCGTATATTCCCAGCCAAATTCACCTCCTAACAAATAACTTGGGTCAGATTTAAAATATTCATTCCTGATAGATGTTATAGCTCCATAAGGGACAATACCAACCCAGACACCAGTATATTCTTCTCCGTAAAATCCTTTAAAAATTTTTATTGCAAGGTTTCCGTTAAAATCATTTAAATTTGTTTCATTTCTTAATTGCCCATGAATTGTCTGACCGCTTTCATCTTCTGTTAAAAGCCATGCAAAAAAAGATTCTGAAGCAAGGGGGTCGCTCTGTTTGGCTGAAAAATCAGCTCCTTTATTTTTGCCTAAATAAGATGTTGCCGCGAAAATTGAGATCAGTAAAATTATAATTATGATTACTGTAGCAACTACCCATGTTATTGTTTCACCAATTGTAGCTTTTTTATTGAACATTTTTGTCTGTTTTTCTAATTATAGATAAGATATCTATCTGATACTGGTTTTTTTCTCTGTCCAGAACATAAAAACTTCTCTCAAGGCAAACAGGTAAACTCTTTCCTTTTTTTCCGCAATCTGTCTTCAGAACTTCATTGCCTTTTTTTATTGTGCCGGTGCTCTGATTTGTTGAAAAATTATAAAAATCAATCTCGAGATAATACTGCCCTTGTTGTTTCCAGTCATAAGCATCTTCTACTTCAAAATTAAGATTGCATTCTTCCATAAAATTTTCTTTAAATTCTGCGCTCAAAACTCCTTCTTCGAGATATCCTGCTTCTGATAAACATTCTGCAACCTTATTTATCAAAATATATGCTTCTGCTTCCCTTATATCATAAGGCTCTCCATAAAAAGAAATAGTCATATAAACAATTGCACCAGCCACGATAAACAATATTGCAAACCAGTACACAGAGATTAATTTGTCGCCTTTTTTGTTTTTTATCATTTTAATCATGGTACCATAAATATGACATATTCTTTAATTAGTTCTGACGAATCATCAGGATAAATAGAAAAATCAGTGTCATAATCCAGATCATTGAAAAAAGAATAGCTATAACTTCCTTTCTCGCGAAGCTGAACTGTAACAACATTGTCCTGAACAGAAACTATCTTCTTGAGGTCTTGATTTTCCTTTTCTGCGATTTTAATCGCATCTTCCATATTTAGGAAGATTCTCATTCCTGGTTTTGCAGAATCGAGAATGAGTGCGATTTGTTTTGCATATTTTTCCTCGAGAAGAGCTGCATTGTCCATTTTTGAAAACAAAAAAATAACAAGAATTGAAAGAAAAACAAGATTAAGTATGATAAAAATAATGTTCTGAGTTAAAATATTCCCTCTTTTATTTATTAGCTTTCTCATTTTAAGCTTTTGTTAAAAATACATCACACCCTATTTTATTGTAATTTTCTTCGGTTTTTTCAAGGATGACTACTGGCTGAGGTGTTGCTTCTGTTCTCCAGATTTTCCAGCGAGGAGTTAAAATCCCCTGCTCTGCCAGCCCTGTTAAAATAAAGTACTCCTTGCCTGCTTCTATCTTATTGTTGAGATAATTGTCAGGATTGAATCCTTCATCAAAGTCGCCAAGAGTGTCTGTAGAATATAAATACTGGAGATATGTCTGTGCTTTTGTCTTTGATGTTGTTTTTAGATAATTATAAAATTCTTGATATGATATTGAACCTACAGGAATATTTTTAAATTCAACAATAGAACAAACAGAGCACGCGACTTTTGTGAAAGTTCCGGGGGTCACGTAATCAATTTTCCCTTCTCCAAACATCCACCAGCAGTCAGACATTTCATCTGCAAGAGCCTTCATTGTTTCATTTTTAGTATCGACTTTAACTGTCGAAGTGGCAGAAATTTTCTCGCAGTCTCCTCCTCCTGAAATGCACAAATAATTTGTCCTGCAGTCAAGAGGTCCTGCAAGAACTCCTGACTTCCCCTTCAAAACAACAGAATTATGGCAGATTTCTTTATTCGATGTTTCCCCTAGATTTAATCGAAAAATAAGAAAAAGGATTATGATAAAGCTTGCTATGAGTATTATTATTACGACCAATTGCTTTGTGGTCAGCTCTCCTTTTTTGTTTTTGTTCAATATCATCCTATAGCTCCAAGTTTTTTTAATAGCAAATAAATTCCTGCCAAAGCCACTGCAAAGAGTATTATCCAAATTAAATATTTTATTAAACTTTCAAGGTTCATTTTATGAGATTTTTTTATTTTTGTAATCTATCGAAACTGTTATTGGGGGTTTTTCTATTTTAATGCTCTCTTCAACTGAAAAAACCAAGGAATTATTCAGGCAAACTCCTTTTGAATCACACTTATCCGGAGTATCTTTTTTACAGATGCATATGCAGCTTTCCCATCCTAAATTAGAACAAGACATAGGCATCCCTTCTTCAGTAGTTTTCCACCATAAAATTCCTTTGGTATAGGTGTTTGGCCAGGAATAAATTTCCCAGCCCTTAGGATTATAGATTTCAACCTCTGTCCTTTCAGCACCAATTTCCTGCATCAGATGATCTAAAGATTCTTCTGCAAGCTCAAGGTCTTTCGCGTCTTTGTTTGTATTATAAATGGAAAAAAGAAGATAAGCCAGAAAGCCTATTGCAATTACTGCCAGAATTATTTTCAGAGTTTCTTCTGCGAGCAAAAATCCTCTTTTGTCTTTTTTCATTTTATCAAACTAAAAATAATTTCAGATGTCTGGTTTCCTCCTATATTTTTGAAAAAATCAATCACATAATCCTTGAAAAAAAAGTAAATTCCAAAAATCACAACTACGAATACAAGAACTCCTATAATAATTTTTATGAGATTTTGTATAGTTAATTCCATTCTATCTGAATAGGTTTTTTATCTGATCTATCAGAGAACCTCCTTTTCCTTTAAGCAAGAAAATTGTAATCATCAGAATAACTAAAACTGCAACAGCTATTAAAATCCACGGAAGATAGTCAGAAATAATTCCTCTTTTACCTCTTTCCCCCATGTATGAAAAAACAAAGGTGATTTAATAAATTTAACTAATCACGTCAGGTTTCCGAGAACAACACTCGTCAATATGAACAATACTATTGTGGCAAGAAGGGCTGTGATGAAATATAACATGATTCCTGATGAAAAATTCTTTCCTATCTTGTTCAGTGTCTGAAGCTTGTCCTCTCCTGCATCAACAGTCACAAGTGTTCGCGTTAAAATGAAAATTATCTGGATGAGATAAATCCCTATTATTATCTGCAGGAAGTAAGGAGGAATCATTTTTACTACTTCAAATATATTTAATATAGTACTAAGATTTCCAATGGTCGCTGCTTCTCCTTGCATCTCTGGTATTTTCAACTTTGTAAGGATTCCTGTAATCATTGCTGCCAGGCCGACAACAACTCCTGAAAGGAGAGGTGCAAGGAAAGACATGTTGCTCTTCATGTCAGAGATAATCTCAGCAAGCATGTCTTTAAGTCTAGAGGTGATTTTGTTTATGTTCTTAACATATTCTGAAATGCTCATCATGCTTATAGCTGCAATCTTGAGTCCTTTCTGTGCAGATTCCACAAGAATCCTCATGCTTATTGCAATTAGTTCTGACGGATAATAGAGAATTGCTCCTCTCTTCGGATCAAAAATAGCTTTTTTCACATCCATACCCATCTGTCTTATATTATAATCAACACGCCTGAAGAAATCCTCTGTTCTTAGTCCTTTTGAAGATTCTGCAACTTTTCCAAAAACAATTTCTGGAGGAACTCCGTTGCCAATTCGGTTTCCTACTTGAAATAAAGAATTATTAAACTCACGCTCGAGTTTATCTGTTTTTTCTCTTTCAATCATTAATTCTTTTGTTCTCGCCCGGGAAGATATAGAAAAAAACAAAGCTATTCCAAGAGGGATAAACATACTTAAAATTAAAGCTCCTACTCCGAAAGGTCCTTTGATTCCTGCACCTGTATCCATAAAGTCAAAAAATTTTCCTTCACCGAAAAATCCAAGACCAAGTTCTGAAAAAGTATAATCTTTTTGCAGTCCTATCATATCAGGAAAAGCAGTATATTGAAAAATAAATGGCAAAAGACCGATTATTAAAAGAGGAAGCACGATTAAAAATGCCTTGAAATAAGAGGCTTTGCTTTTGTATTTATAATACAGAGGATTTCTCTCGAGCAGAGAGGTTTCTCCATGTCCGCCTGGTCTTAAAAAAATAATTTTGTCTGTGAGGTAAAAAACAGCAAAAGGAATAATTAAATTAAATAGAATAAATATGTGAATCCATGTAAGCAAACCGCCGAGCATTGCAGTTGCAAGAGGCAAAAGAGCAAGTCCTAAGGTGGGTAAAATAACACCTAGCATATAAACATTAGTCAAAGGGCTTTTGACTTCATGAGTGAATCTTAACATTTTGTCATATACTCCGTCAAGAACAACCCTCAAAGATTTTTCCAAAGTAAGAATTCTTCTGGAGTCGTCTGGCTCATATAAACTACTCTCAATAAGATGGAAAGCCTCGATAAATTCTACAGAGTAATCTCTCCATGTTTCAAGGTAGTTGTCAAGGCTTGCTTTGATAGTGGAAAATTTTCCGACTTGGACATCATAAAAAACTTTCTTCAAATCCAGGGCTAGGGGATACTGAAGGTGCTCTGAAGCAAAAGCTATTGCTCTCTCGAGATTTGGTGTGTGCCTCATATAAACCACAACATACAAAATTGCCGGAACCATTTGTGAAGATGCTTTCAGGCGCCATTTATTGGCTAAACGGGAAGGATACATTCTCATAAAATAAAAAAGGAAAAAAGAAAAGATTATCATAAGAATGAAAAACAAAAAAGGAAACGCATTGAAACTCCCTGAAATAAGAACAACAGCCACTGAAATAAAAACACCTATTAAAAAAACAATAAGAAAAGACATCACACCTAAAGTCAAGGGCTGCCACGGTTCTAAATCTAAATGTGCAATTTCCAGTTGTTTCTGAATTTCGATTCTATCTTTTTCAGAAACTTTTAGTTTTATGATGCTCCCAACGCTCTTACACCATCTTTCATACCTTGAAATTTCAGGAGCCATCTCCTGTTTAAACTTGAGATAGACTTGACTATAATTTGTGCTTCTTATTTTTGGCGAGGTTGTTGAAATTTTTGCTTGTATCTCGCTTTCATATTTTCGAAGAATTTCGTCAATGTCTTTTTTTGGCGCAGGCATTTTCTCCTCTTTTTTCACCTATAGTAATAAAATTCAGTTAATAAATTTTGGGGATTATTTATCCTATGAGGATAGCTTCCATTTCAGCATCAACTTTCTCTTGAATCTCCTCTAATTCCTTTCTTGTATAAGAAGTAAGCCCAGATCCACATTCATATCTCGTATTAGGATAAATTTTCTTTTCTCTTTGCTCATGAATATATTCAATTGTAACTTCTTCAGGGGAAATTCCTTCTTTCTTGGCAATTAAGTTCGTAAGAAATGTGTCTAATCCTTCAATAGGTGTGCTTGTTTCTGCATTCATCTTATCATAAAAAGACTAAGATTAATAAATCTTTTCTAAAGTTTCCTCTTTTTTATTTCTTCATTCAGCCATTTCTGCCATTCTGGGAAAACCCTTTCACTTAAAGGAAGACCAACTTCTTCTCTTATCTCATCAGAAATCCTGTGAAAAGCATGGTTGGATGCTGTGCTAAAACTTGCTTCGAGAAGTCTTGGGTTTTTTAGTTTTTCAGCTGTTTTTACTAGCTCTTCTTTTATTTTTGCCCTGAGCAAAATATTATCCCAGACAGCATCCCAGTTTCCAGCCCATCCTTTAACGCTCGCCGCAACATCTTTGATAACCTCGCTATCTCCATTGATCAAATCTTCTGTAGGTTCAAGCTGGTCTGTCTCAACATTGTATTTCATTAAGTCTATGAATCCTTTTTCCTCCAGAGGATCCTGCTGCCAGTGTTTTCTGACTTCTGAAATCCTCACGACCCTTTTGAACGAATGTAACCCATCAGGAGTTTTTATTGGATTACAGATAACGATTATGTCTGTAGCTTTGAAACTTGTCGCAGGCACTTTGAGGTCATTAACAACCCTGTCAAAAACACCGTATGGTGAAGCTCCGTGAATCGTTCCTGCAACAACATTTGCCAAAGCACCAACCCTCATTGCTTCGTAGAGGGCCTGGGCTTCTATAGACCTAACTTCACCAATAATCAGGCAGCTGTCGCCAAGCCTGAGACTCGTCCTTATTCCGTCATCTGCAGAAACTTCTGTTGTTGTCTTGAGCAAAGCGCTTCGAACTTTCATCCTTAAAATATCATATTTGAGATTTCTCAGAGATTCGATAGGTAATTCAAGGGAGTCTTCAATCACAATTATCCTATATTTGGGAATTATCTCGAGCATTAAACTTCCAAGCAGAGATGTTTTTCCAGAACTTCTGGTTCCTGCAACAAGCAGGGTTCTTGAGCCGTCAATTAGAAAACTGAGAAGTCCTGCTGCAAAAGAACTTACCATTTTGTTTTGCACAAATAAAGGAAGAGTCCATGGCTCTTCTCGATGTCTTCTTATAGCATAAGCAAGACCATCAGGGCTTAGTGGTCTCTGAACTATCGCTATTCTGGCCCTTATTCTTCCGATTTCAAGCTGGGTATCAAGTATTGGATTTGCTTCATCGAGAGGTCTTCCAGAAACTAAACGAAATTTCGCTGCCCATGAATCAATATCCTCTTGGCTCGGGAGAATATTTGTCAAGCACTCGTCATAATCTTGATGCCGGACAAAAACAGGAATCATTGAAATAGGGGCATTTAGGGTTATGTCCTGAAGATTTTTGTCCTGAAGAAGAACCTCGAGAACCCCAAAACCAATAGTATGTCTCACGAGGATGGTGGCAAGCTTGTTCAGATCAGAATAATTTAATTTTATTTGTTTGCTTTTTGCAAGATCCTGTAAAAGGTCCTTTGAGATATTAAAAAAAACTCTCCTTGTTCTTTCAGTGTCTGTGAATTCTTCTGCTTTTGGCTGGTGCTCGACCAAAACTCCTCTTGCAAGATTTAAAAGCATGTTCTGATCTTCGCTTAAAATATTTTCAGGAGGAACCAGGTGATAAAAGATTTTGGCTTCGTCTTTTTTCTTTAAAAGTGTTACGAGGGAGATATCGTACTCGTCATTTGAAATTTCATACTGGTCAATTATCTCTGAATCTTCTGGCAAATCTGAGACGAGTCTCGTAAAGGTAAAATTAGGAATCACGTCAGGCTTGAAGAGTTTGTTGTAAATTTCTCTGTCTCCTTTTCGATAATCATCCATATAAGGAATAATCTCCTGGATAAGGCTCGTCTTTTCCATCATTTCAAGAATTTTCTCAAGCAGGCCAATATAATTTTCCTGGTCCATTTTATAACCCTCACCTAATTTCTCAAGGAAAATTCTCTCCTGAATAATTATTTTCTTCAGTTCAAAATAAGCTGCTAGAGGGTCTTTCTTTAATATATTAAGAAAAGAAAAAACACCGTTATATCTCTTTGAAAAAAACTGATCATATGTGGCAGATAACTTTTCCCTAGAAAGAATTTTCTCTTGTTTAGTGAGATAGGTATAGAGGTGTGCTACCTCTAAAAGAAAAGAAGTTTCTCTAAAATCATAGTTATAATTTTTTTGTTGTACAAAAATAACTCTTGAAACATTTGGATTTTCTGTGAGAGCATTAATAGTTCTCTCCATAACTTCAGGAGAATCGGCAAGGTTGGGGACAAAAGGAGCCCCTAAATAATTTATATAAAGGACATCCTCTCCTCCTTCTCTTTTCACTTCGTAAGAATATAAGGGCTTTCCTTTTTGTTCTGGCATAAAGATAAAAAAGAGATCGGGTTTAAATTATTTTGTATAAAACAAAAAATTTGAAGTAACACAACAAATTTAAACTGTTTTAACTTTCATTTTGTATGATACAGGAAGGAGGGAATTATGAAAATCCTGGGTCTTGGGAAACTAACACAAAGATAAGAGACCTTGAGGAAAGATATAGGATATTGAGAGACAGGCTTCTTCTGATAGGGGAAAACTTGGTCGAAATAAAGGAAAAAATAAACGAAGATGTTCTCAAGATAAAAAAAGATGTTGAAGTAATAAAAAGAAATATGGAAAGACTCGTCTCTTTTTTAGAAACTGCTTCAGTGGAATTTTCAAAATTTGCGCGAAAAGAAGACCTTGAAATTCTCTCAAAACAGGCAAAGATGTTTCAGCCTTTGGAATTTGTCAGAAAAAAAGATTTAAAAAAATTAAAAAGCTAACTAAATTAAAAGAAAATGGGTGTTTTAGAGCAGGTAATGGATTTAAAAGGAAGAGGGGTTCCTGAAAATGAGATTATAAGTATATTGGGAGAGCAGAAGGTTTCCCCTGGTGAGATAAAGGATGCTTTAAATCAGGCAAGAATAAAAAGCGCTGTGTCTTCAAGACAGAATGTCAAAGCTGGAATGGAACCCTCTATAATGGGTCCTGAAGGAGCAGAGGTTCCTCCAAAAGAACTTCCTACAGAAGGAAGAGAGGTAGATTTAACCCCTCCTGAACCCCGAGCCTATCCTAGACAGCCATTACAAAAAGGTCCTGTCTCTATGGATATTTCTAAAGAAGAATATGTTCCTGAACCTCAAGGTGAAGTTTATGAAGAAGCTCCTCAATATCAAGAAGCCCAGTATCAGCCAGAACAATATCAAGATTATTATCCTCAGCAGGAATATGGATACGGGGAATATGCTTCTGCAGGAATAAGTGATACAGATACACTTATAGAAATAGCAGAACAGGTTTTCTTTGAAAAAATAAAGCCATTACAAAAGCAGATTGAAAGTTTAAATGAATTTAAGGTTCTAGCACAAACAAAAATAGATAATATTTCAGATAGATTAAAAAGAATAGAACTGAATATTGATAAACTTCAGGCAGAGGTACTTGAAAAAGTCGGCTCTTATGGAAGAGGTCTAGAAGGCGTGAAAAAAGAAATGAGCATGGTGCAAGAATCCTTTGGAAAAATAGTCAACACCCTCGCAGACAAAAAAGAAATAAAGTATAAACATCACATACTTAAAAAAACACCTATTAAAAGAAAAATATCAAAACCAACTAAGAAAAAGAGTTCTAAAAAGAAATGATTATTCTTCTTGTTGAACTACAGGTTGTCCAGGTTGTGCCCAATAACCTGTTAATTGAGGTAATCTAAATCGCCTCCTCGGACTGACAGAATTTATAATTATTGCAAGAATCACTATGCCTGCTATTACTGATATGATTAATGGCCAGTTATAATACCATAAAGAAAAAGTTCCCCATCCCCAGCCAAGCCATCCAAAGGTCTTTACTAAAACAATAATAAAAACGATAAGACCTACAATCAAAAGACCATAATTTATAAATTTACTTCTTGGGTCAAAGAAAAGGCCTGCTAAAATAAGTAAGGCGAGGATTATTGCAAGTCCAATTCCCAACCTAGGAAAGATTTCTGAGAAAAACAAAGGAACAAAATCAAACTGCAAGGCTAAAAGTCCAACAACAAGTGCGATGACAGCGTTAATTGCTTTATTACCTTTAAAAATTTGTGTCCTTGTTAAAATTCCAAAAACAAGAGCAAATATCAAAAGAAAGGGCAAGACATAGGCAAAAAATCCTGCCTGTTCCATATAAGCTAACAATTCACTAAAACCTCCTCCATAAAATCCGCCAAACTGAAGAGTAAGAATCTTATCTAACATAGTAAAATTTAGTTAAGAATATTTAAATATGTTTCGTATAAAATTATTTACCTTCTCCTGTTTTCCTCAAAACCAAAACCAAGGCAATTATAATAACAACGATAAAAGCAAAATTTGTCCAGAAACTTTTGCTCCAACTACTTCTAAAAAGAAAGTTGGTGGTTGTTTCAAAAATGCTTCCCTCCACTCCAAGCGCCCAGAGAAGGGCAATTATAACTCCGACCAAGACAACAACACCTATAATCACTTTCAGTGGTTTTGGAATTTTGTCAAATTTCAGTCCTTCTTCCCCTGCAACAAATCCCCAAAGCATAAGCGCTACAAAAAGAACGACTATTGCTACTGTGAGAAATAAAATCAAATTCGAAATAGTCAGTGTAGGAGAATATGCGCCAACCAGAATCAGGCCGATAACAAATGCAATAAGTGCATTCAATTGTTGTTTTTTTTCACCAAAAAGCTTTGTCTTCTCCAGAATTCCAAAAACGATGAAAAATATCAGTAAAAACGGAAGAGCAAACCTGGTGAAAATCCAGTGTTGCAGTATCGTTTCTTGAACCATTTTATTAGGTATTAAGCCTCTTTTTTCTTAATTATATTAAATCTTCAGGAATTTCTTCAATTTCAGAATCTGGACTTGGCAATGCAGATTTATTTATAATGAAAATATCACTTATCGCTCTTACAAACTGATGAGGAATAATTACTCCTCTTGCTCCACCAATGAGAGACATGACGCTTCCACCGACCTTTATTCTCCATCCGTCAACTTTGTTTTCGTGCAGGTTGGCCTCTTCAACCTCTCCAAAATAATCTCCTGAATCAGTATAAACCTTAGAACCTATGGCATCGGTTATCTTCTTTATCCGCATATTAAAAATTAATCAAACTCATTTAAATACTTTTCCATGATTTATTGTAATATAACAAACTTTATAAAAAAATCTTGCCTGTTTAGACTATGTTGAACGTAAAAGAAATTTCTTCGATACTGATAATAGTTCTTATAATAACCTTA